>JAAYBA010000176.1 GCA_012719085.1 Planctomycetota bacterium | reverse complement strand
GTTCGTGTGGAGGAGGCTCGAATCGGCGAGCTGATCGAAGTGGTCAGCGCTCCGGGGGAGATCGAACCGAAGACGAAGGTGGAGATCAGCGCCAAGACATCGGCGCGAATCGTCGAGTTGCCCTATGAGGAAGGCGACAGGGTCACCAAGGGCGATTCGGATGCCGACCCGCCTATTCCTGCGTCGGTTCTCGTTCGTCTCGATTCGAAGGAACTGGAGAGTCGGCTGCTTTCGACGCAGGCCAGTCGAGCGGCCCAGGCGGCCCAGTTCGAGGTGGAAAAGGCGAGGATTGCCAGCCAGCAGGCCAACCTGATGGCGCAGGAGACGACGCTGGAGCAGGCCCGGCGGGACTATGAACGCCAGTGCGCCCTGCTCCAAACCAACGATGTCAGCCAGGTCACCTGTGAAGAGGCGGGGTTCCGAGTCCAGGAACTCGAATCCCAACTCCAGGGCGCTCGACATAACCTGGAGGCGGCCCGACTGAACCTCCGCGTGCTCGAACACAATCTCGAGGTGGCCGACGCGGGGATTGAGCAGGCCAAGGAGGCCCTGAGCCATACGACGATCGAGTCGCCCATCGACGGTGTCATCACACGAATCAACGCCAAGGTTGGTGAAATGGTCGTCACGGGCATGATGAACAACCCCGGCACGAAGATCCTGGAGGTCGGCGATCTGTCGGAGATGCTAGTCGTCGCGCAGGTCGATGAATCGGACGTGGGCAAGCTCCGGGTCGGGCAGGCATCACAGGTGCACATCCAGGCCTGGCCGGACAAGGTCTTTCCCGGCAAGGTCCGCGCCATCGCCCTGAGCCAGAACGTGGGCACCCAAGGCGCGAAATACTATGAGACCGAGATTCTGCTGATCGATCCGAGCGAGCAGATCTTCACGGGTATGACGGCCGATGCGGACATTGAAGTGGCCGAGCACAAAGATGTTCTGGTCGTGCCGAGCCAAGCGGTGCTCGGGCGAGAGGTGGACACGCTGCCGATTGACATCCGCGATCGGCTCAGCGAGGAAGAGAAGAGCAAGACGTTTGCTACGGTGGTCTTTCGCTATATCGACGGCAAGGCGGTGATCACACCCGTCCGGATCGGCGCCAGCAACGCCACGCACACCATCATCGAATCCGGAATCGCGCCCGACGAGAAGATCGTGGCAGGGCCGTTCAAGGAGCTTGAGAAGCTCGCGCACGACCAGGCGATCAAGGATGAGCGCGAAGCCAAGGCCGAAGAGGAAGCCAAGAAGACGACGGAAGAGACCCCTGCCGGTGACGCCAACAATGTCAACGATGCCAACGCCGCATAACAAGGTCGTCATTCGACTCGACAACGTCACACGCGTGTACAAGGTGGGCGTAGAGCGCATCCACGCTTTGGACGGAATCAATCTCGAGCTGCGACAGAACGAGTATGTGGCCGTGATGGGACCATCCGGTTCGGGCAAGAGCACGCTGATGAACCTGCTGGGCTGCCTGGACCGCTGTACAAGCGGGGTCTACGAACTGGACGGTTATGATACGACACGTCTCGGGGCCGGCGGCCTGGCGCATATTCGCAATACGCGGATCGGGTTCGTATTCCAGTCGTTCGAGCTGATGGGGCGATCCAGCGCGTTGAAGAACGTGGAGATGCCTCTGATCTACTCCCGCGACGGCTGGTGGTCGCGGCACAAGCGGGCCCGGCACATGCTCGAACGCGTCGGGCTGGGCGACCGGGTCAAGCACCGGCCGAACCAGTTGTCCGGCGGCGAGAAGCAACGCGTGGCCATCGCACGGGCCTTGGTCTGCAATCCGAGTATCCTGCTGGCCGATGAACCCACGGGCAACCTCGACAGCAAGACCAGCGAGGACATCCTGGCGCTCTTCGACCAGCTCCATACCGAAGGACAGACCATCGTGCTCGTGACACACGAGGAGAGCGTGGCCCGTCACGCCAAGCGCGTAATCCGCATGATGGACGGGCGCATTTTTTCGGACCTTTCCAGCGAGGAGGATCAGGCCCGGCGTGCGGCCATGGCCGAACATTTCGGGGAGGTGTCGAAATGAAAGCCGTTCTGGGCATTCCGCTGGCCTTTCTGAAGCTGTTCTACCAGAGCGTGTATCTGGCGCTCGGTCAGATCTGGGCGAACAAGGCGCGCTCGGTGTTGACGACGACCGGGATCGTGATCGGTGTGGCGTCGGTCACGTCCGTGATTGCGGCGTTGACCGGTCTGAAGGCCAATGTGCTGAGCAATTTTGAGTCGTTGGGGACGAACAAGATCTTCATCAGTCCGCACTGGCCGAGAGAAGGGCGGTTCAAGAATGCCTCATGGCGTTTGATTCGCTTTCGGCCCGAGGTGTTCGAAGGACTCCGCGATCGATGTCCTTCGATCGACGACTACACGCTGATGACCGAGCGGAGCGAAACGGTTCACTACGGTGTCTATGACATCGATAGCGCCCGTATTTATGGCATCAATCCCTCCTGGCACCGGATCGAGAACCGGTCCGTTATCATGGGCAGGCCGTTCACGTTGATGGACGAAGAGAACGGCTGGCAGGTGTGCCTGATCACGCCCAAAGTCCGCGACGAGCTGAGAATGGACCGCAACTGCATCGGCAAGCGGATCGTGGTTGGACAGCGCAGCTTCACCATTGTTGGTGTCGTCGAGCAGCGGGTCGAATCTTCGATGTTCGGAGGGATGGGCTCGTCGCAGGAGGTGTTCATTCCCTTTCCGACGGCGTGGAAGCTGTGGGGACCCTGGACGTGGATGTATGCCATCGCCAGTTGCCGCAAACCCGAACTGTCGGCCGAGGCCCAGGCGGAATTGCGCTTCTTCCTGCGACGGGCCCGTCGTCTGGGCCCGGGCGATCCCGACACGTTCCGTCTGGAGGTCATCGAGGAGTACCTTCGGCAGTTCAATACCGTCGCCCAGACCACGACCGCCATCGCCGGAGGTGTCGTGGGCATCTCCTTGCTGGTCGGTGGAATCGGCATCATGAACATCATGCTCGTTTCCGTTTCGGAACGAACGCGTGAGATCGGTTTGCGCAAGGCGGTGGGGGCGCGGCCGTCGGCGATTCTGTTTCAGTTCCTGGTCGAATCGGTGGTGCTCTGTCTGTTCGGCGGTCTGATCGGCGCCGGCTTCGGGCAGGCACTGACCGGGCTGATCGCCAAGATTCCCAACGCCAGTCTGGATAAGGCGTACATCCCGCTGTGGGCGCTGGGCCTGTCGTTCGGCTTCGCAGCGGCCACCGGTGTGTTCTTCGGCATGTTCCCGGCCATCAAGGCCGCCCGTCTGGATCCCATTGAGGCGCTCAGGCATGAATAGCAGGCATTTGTCGAGATCGATTTGTCGTGCGATGGTTGTGACCGTGGCAGCGGCCCTGCTGACCGGCTGCGACGCCTATCTGCCCGGTCCGAGCTACCAGGATGTCAAGATCCCCGAGGAGAAATTCCGCCGGATCGAGACGCTTGAGCTTCAGGAAGCTGCTCCCGAAGACGGCCAGCCGTCCGATGCAGATCGGGACGGAGATTGGGCCCCGCCGACCGAGATGGAACTGTCTTTGGAGCAGTGCCGGGCCTTGGCCCTGACCAATAACCTCACGCTCAAGGCCAGGCTGATCGATCCGACCATCGCTGCCGAACGCCTCAGCGAGGAGGAATCCAAATTCGAGTCGTCGTTCCTTGGCAATGTGAATTTCGACCGGTCCGAAGCACCCGGAGGAACGCTGGCCGAGGTCGGCGAAGGAATCTACGTGCCTGCCGTGGATGCCATTGAGACCGAGAGCATGTTAACGAATCTGGGGGTTCAAGTTCCCCTACGCAGCGGTGGGACCGTGTCGTTCAGTCTGGCGGACTCACAGACGGAGAATCTCAGTGGTGTCGGCGGTGTGTTCAATCCGACCTACCGAAACCAGTTGACGATGTCGATCAGCCAGCCCCTCCTGCGGAACGCCGGCCGTTGGGCCAACACGCATTCGATTCGCATTGCGGCATACAACTACCAGATGACCGACGCCCGCACCAAGCTCGAGGTGATCGCGGTGCTGGCGGCGGTGGATCGCGTGTACTGGCGTCTGTACGCCGCACAGAAGGAATTGGACGTTCGCCGGCAGCAGTATGATCTGGCACAGGCTCAGCTCGAGCAGGTCCGGCGGTTCGTCAATGCCGGGGAAAGATCGCAGGTTGAGGTCATTCGCGCTGAGGCGGGCGTCGCGCAGCAGCTCGAGGCGATCATCGTCGGCGAGAACAATCTGCGCGATCGCGAGCGTGAACTCAAGCGCGTCATCAACAAGGCCGGTCTCGATATGCGCGGTCCGACCGTGCTCGCCCTATCGACGGAGCCCGATCCCGTCCGGTACCGTCTGGAGCCGTCCGGTCTGGTCCAGATGGCGATGGAGGCGCGGATGGAACTGCTCGAATTGCAGCTTCAGTTGCTCTCCGACGCCAGCAGCATCGATTCTGCCCGCAATCAGGCCCTGCCCCTGGCTAGCCTGGGCTACACCTACAATATCAGCGCCACCGAAGCAAGTCGTTCCGATTCACTCGACATGCTCTTCGACAGCGACTTCACAGGCCATCGTCTGAACCTTCAGATGGTTGTTCCTATTGGCAACGAAGTGGCCAAGAGCCGCATTCGTCAAGCGATTTATCAGCGACGCCAGCGAATGGCTACCCGCAATGACCGCGAGGTCTTGATCGAACTGGAAGTGCTCAACGCGATCGACCAGGCCGAAGCCAACTGGCAGCGGATCCTTGCGGCGCGACAGAACAGCATCCTCAACGGCCGGCTGCACGAAGCGGAGAGACGGCAATTCGAACTTGGTCTGCGCACCAGCACCGATGTCCTGGACGCCCAGACCAAATTCGCCGACGCCCAGAGCGCCGAGATCGCCGCGCTGGCCGAATACCAGATCGCGCTGGTGGACCTGGCCTACGCTACAGGAACCGTTCTCGGCGCCGCTCGCGTCCAATGGGACCCGATCGTTCCCCCGACGGACGATTTCTGACCGGCTGAGCCCTGCGTCCGAGAACCTCAGCTAATCCTTCCGTGTCTTTCTGCCGATAAGGTCCATAGAGGCCGGGCGGCCTGTGCGCCTGTGCCTCGCTATGGGAACGCCTACGGGAGTGATCCGATGAGATCGAATCGACGAGTGGTTGTAGCTATCGCGGGTGCTGTGGTCGGCATGATCGTCCTGGCACTACCGACGTCGGTCGGCCAGAACCAGAGGAATTACGAGGTCCAGACCCGCGTTTACGCCACGCCCGAATACCGAACGGATACGACGCGGGCCATCGACGCCTACGAGCGCGTTATGGAACGCTATATGGACGCGACGGAGCAAAA
Source organism: Planctomycetota bacterium (assembly GCA_012719085.1). Taxonomy (GTDB): domain Bacteria; phylum Planctomycetota; class Phycisphaerae; order Sedimentisphaerales; family Anaerobacaceae; genus Anaerobaca. The sequence goes on along the minus strand of JAAYBA010000176.1, from coordinate 24,829 downwards.
CTTCGCGCTGATGGCGGCGGACATCGGCGCCGTCGCGGTCCGCCTGGAGGCCATCGACGCAGGACTGGCAAAGCTGGACGCACGTCTCGAACGCATCGAACGCCACCTCGGCATTCTCCCGCCAGCCCCCGCAGCGGATCCCAATGTCGCCTCGCCCTCAAGTCCGACACCTCTGCGATTGCCTCCGCCTCGTTCCTACGGCCAATAACCGCCCTTGTCATCGGCCGCGTTGGGCGTTGTAGATGTGGCCGCTGATGGTGCGGTAGTGCTGGAGGACGGCTTGGGCCTCGGTGCGGCAGAGGTCCTGGACGACTTCGATTTGGCGGCCCTGAAGGGCGCCGACCCAGTCGGCGGGCTTGGCGCCTTCGTCGAAACCGATGGCGCAGGCGTCTTCGCCTCGTGCGCCGCAGAGGACGCGGCGCACCCCGGACCACGGGATCGCGCCCAGGCACATCGCACACGGCTCGGTGCTCGTGACAAGTTCGCAGAACATCTCGCCTGCGCCGAGATCGTAGGAACCGATGGCCTGCTGAGCCAGGGCGATGGCGACCATCTCGGCATGGGCGATGGAGCAATTCGAAGGTTCCACGATGTTGACACCCGGCGCGATGAGTCGCCCGCTGTCTGCATCGAAGATCGCTGCGCCGAATGGTCCGCCCGTCTGCCGTTCGATATTCTGCCCGGCCAACTCGATGGCGAATCGCATCTTCGCCTCAACGGTGTCAAACGGACGGGCCTGTGCGATCCAGAACTGGCGCAACCACTCCGGCAGGCGCAAAACCAGTTCGCCTCGCTGTCCATCATGAAACATGAGATGCCCCCCGGCTGGACGGCGCCGAATCGGAATCCTGCACGTCCAACCGGTCCGATTGATACGGCTGGCTCGGCAGGGCAGGGTACCCCCGCCAGCCTTGCGTCAGGCCCTGGACGATCCGGAGAACCAGAACGCTGTTCGTTCGGGTATCCCAGTCGCTTCGCACGAGGACAGGGGCACCGTCGATCCGAGGCAGTGGCCTCAAGGCTTCCCAGAGCGTGCTGCCGACCACCATGACGCAGATCGTGACATCGGGTTCGGTTCGCGTGGCAGGCCAGTTCGGAGAGGCGCTTCGGCAGAGCAGATGAGCGGTCTTGTCTCCATTTGCATTCAGACAGGCGGCCAGATCCGCCAAGCCGAGCGAATCGACCCAGACCTTGACGACCTCCAACGTGAACAGGACCCCAAGATCGGATGTCCGGGTCTGCGGAGTCTGGAGATGGCGAACGATGCACTGCGCCCACGCCCTGGGTTCAAGGGCGAGGTCGCGAAGCGATTGGCCCATGCGACGACGGAGCGTCTCACGGAAGGCCCGGGCTAACTGACGGTCCCAGTCCGTCGCGATGAAGTCGAACAGCACCTCATGTCCCTGCGTTGCATCGGGCATGCCATGACGCAGCAGTCCTTGCCGCGGATCCAGGGTCAGGTGGTCGATCCACTGAATCATGGCGGTCACCTCACGGATCAGCTCACTGTCCGGTGCCGCGACAGTGATCCCGCCGACAAACGGCTCCGGCACTTTGGGAATCCGTTCGATCAGACGGACCTGACCGACACGGGGCCTCAGGCCGAGGATGGCGGCCACGCCAATGAGCACCAGGCCTGCGGCATGGCACATCCATCGAAGCGGGACATCGATCAGGAAAGGGCTCGGCGCCCGGAGGCAGAGAATGAGCCACCCGGAGGCCAGGCAGAGCAGTCCGAAGGCCCGCCACGTCCAAAACGGCGGGCCGATGTGATCGGGTGACTCTTCGTGCCTGGGCTGATCGGCCCGCACCTGGACCGGTCCGGTCAGGATGAGACTGACGCCGATGATGGCCAGCAGGGCGGCGCCTGCGGTCCAGGGGGCTGTTGCGGCGGTCCACAAATCGGGCCATAGCGACCACGCCGCAACAACAACGCCGACGGCAGCCAATGCGAGGGTCAGACCGCGCATCCAAAGCCCGGGACTCCTTCGGTAACGGATGATCGGGATTGACCTGTCGATCGGACGTCCCTCAGGCACCACGGTGCGGATGTGCTCGGTCCATCCTGTGGGCTGCGTGGCCAGGACGGCCGCCGCCAGAGACAGAAGGGCGCCGCCGAGAGCAAAGACGCGCTCCTGGAAGAAAAGCGCGGCGGCCAGACACAGCAGTCCGATGGTCAGGAACAGAAATCCAAATCGCCAAGCCGTCCTTGCCGCAGGGCGGCTCACGGCTACGTGCGGCTGAGTCTCTACGGTCGGGGTGAAGCGATCCGTCCAGACGGCCTCGGTATTCTCCAGCCAGTTTCTCATCGGCTGGTACGTCTGTTCGTCACGGCGTCGAAGGGCCTCGGCGGCAAGACCACGGATACGCTGACGCTCGATCAGCTTCTGTCGGGTCAGCAGACGACGCAGTCTGGGGCCGAGACATGTGAAAAGGTGGCACAGACTCGCCAGCGGCGCACGGCTGCACGCACGGGTAATGGCTTCTCCGATCGCTTCACAGACGGCGTCGTTGCGGACGACCATCTCGTATGATGCGGCGGTCGATGTTGAATCGTTGTCAGTGTGGCTCTGCCAGTGTTCTTCATAGATGCCCTCGATCCGCTCGGCAAGGGTCTGCGCCTCTTCGTCGAGATGTCGGCGGCGGTCATCCGACAAGACCTCCTCATACAGGTCGGCGAGGTCCTCGTGAACCAGTCGCTGCGCGGTCCGTGCGATCACCTCCGCCTGGTCCAAATGGATCGTCCGCAGGCCGAACGATCCACAGACGTTCAGCACGTTTTCCTGGCGACGGCTGCGACGCCGCTCGTTCTGACGCAGGGTGCCACGGCAGGTGATGCCGTGCTGAAGCAGAAACTCCGCGCAGAATCGATCCATCTGCTCCGGCCGTTCGAACCACGTCCCACCGGAGGTGCGCCCGTCGAGCAGGTAGACCTTCTGGGCGAGCAGATCGTCCTGGAGTCGAGCGGTCAGTCGGCTCCAGGCTTCGAACCAGACATCGTCCAGCTCGGCGTCTGATTGTGCTGTTCGGCCTGTCAAGGCGACCGCGGCCATGTCATGAGCCGGGTCGGCCTTGCGGAGAAACGGCATGATGTGAAGGGCCCGATCGACGGACTGGGCCTGCGACAGATCGATCAAGACATAGGAACTCGTTCGGACGCGGGCGGGACGGCTCGGGTCGGCGACGGGTTCTTTGGCTTGCAGGGTTCGCGTCAACGAAGCGACGACCTTCGACAGAGTCTCATCCGACGCGTCGATTTGCTGCGTGGACACGGGGACCTCGAAGTCGGAAAGCCAGGTCCAGTGGCTCATTGCCAGATGCCGCCCCGCCGAGTCCATCGACAGCAAACCAAAGGGGCCCTGGACGGGGACGGTCAAGGTCTTGGCGATTTGAGAGAACGCAGAGATCGTCCGTTCCGCACGATGGCCGACGGCGACAAACAAGACCGGCACCGGACCGATTCCCTTTGTCTGACTATCATTGTCTCTCACGGGCGCTCACCAGCCTTCCCTCGGCGTTTTCTGCTCGTTCAGAAGCTCACGATATCCGCTGCGGTCACGTCATCTCTGAACCTACGCAGGTCATCCCGGCAGGCGCCGAGCACATCCATTGCGATTCGGCGTTCCCCTTCGGGAACGGCCCCGGCGGATTCCTCGGCGCATTGCACCACGTGTTCGAGCAGGGTCATCGCCCGGCTCAAACCTTCTTGGACGGCATCGCAGTCGGTCAGGGCGATGTCCTGAAGGATCAGATCGATCCGGGAATTTGTGCCGCCCTGCAACTCGGCCAGGCGAAGGCTCGCCACCGGATCGTTCAGCAACCGCAATTGTTGACGCAGCCGCTCGTTCACCGCATCGGCCATCTTGCGAAAGGCGCCGACCTTGGCGGCGCCGGCTTCGTAGACCTCGCGGTCGAGCGCATTGCCTTGACGGGGCAACTGGCTTCGCCATTCCGCCAGGGCGCTCTGAAAGGCGGTGTACCAGTTCTTGTCGAGCCACAGATCGGAGAACTCAAACCCCATCCGCCGGACATATTCATCGGTGGCTGCGACGTACTTGCCGTACCGGCTGATGGCCTCCAGACAGAACCCGTAGCTCAATCGCAGGACCTGGAGCCATTCTCCGGTCTGTCGGTTGCACGCCTCCGTGACACCCGCCTCGCGGAGGCCGACCTCCAGATTGTGAGTCAAGAGCCTCGGGACGCAGGAACCGGTGACCTGCTGCGTCACGGCGACCGATAGCGGCGCGGCGTACTTGCGCGACTTGTCCAGATCGATCTTCGGCTCGGCCAGACGCCAGATCTCGCAGATGCTCCGGTAGTACGGATGGTCGTTGATCGGCTGGCTGGCTGGCGGGCTGTTCCTGAACAGATCCCAACTGTTGCGTTCGATGTCGCGAAGGAACCGTCTCATGCCTTCTGAGAGTCTGGCCAAAGTCTCGGTCAGCCGGTCCTCCACGGATCGCACCTCTGCCAGATCGGTCCGAGGCTCGCGGAGCGAAAGGACGCAGGCCGACAGGACGGGCTTGATCAGGCTCTGGCGGAAATCTCTGGTGGCCACGGCATCCAGGGCATCGTCGGCCTCCAGGGGCAGACACAAAGGGGTTGCGAAGAAGTCGGCTTCACGATGCTCGTGGCCGCTCAGATCGTCGCCGTTGCCGCGGGTCTTTTCTCCGACCGATCTTCGCTGCCACGACAGGGCGATGACGGCATCCAGCGACTGCTTTCTGACCCGGAAGACGCGAAGCGTCGTCTTGAGCGACTCGACGAGGTCCTCGTGGAGCAAGGCCTCGGCCACGACCGGCCAGCAGGCGTCAATGGTCTTGTCGATCACGGGCACGACATCGCTCGACGTCCAGGACAGCGGAGGAACGCGACTCTGAAGCGCCTCCAGGGCTCCGCGGGCCTGGTTGAGAATCTCTGCGACCACCGCGTTGGTGTTGGGTGGGGCCGAGGTCTGCCTGCGACCGAGCATCGCGTCGATCGCCTCGGTCCATGCGTCGAGACAGGCGCCCACCTGATTGAGCGGCCGCAACGGCTCGCCATTGAAGAAGTCCTGTTCGATCATCTCATCAGCGGCCGCAAGAAGGCCTTCGATCGGCCTGTGGGGTGAGACCAGCTTCTCTGCCTCCTTGCGGGCCAGGGGGATGAGCGACACTTCCAGATGACGGCGGAGGCCGGCCAGTACACTGGATACGACCTCCGGCGACGTCCCCTTGCCCGGTGGCTCCCAGGGGAAAGAGATCGTCGGCTGAACGAGTTCCCCGGCGGTGGGTGCGAGCCGCACATTGCCGGAAATCACTCGCTGGACTTCGCGGCGGTAGTGCGGTCGTCCATTGTTCTGTCCGGCGTTGAGGTTCTCCATATCCGCCAGCACGCGAGACTGGATGTCTTGCTGACTGTGGCCCGGGAGCCCGCACCAGAAGCCGTAACTCGAAAAGCACTGGCGGTGATTGTTCACCGGATCGCGCTGTGGCAGAATCTCGGCCAGCTTGTTGTTGGCATCCGACCGCACCTGCTGGCTCAGCGGTTCGACCGTCAGGGAGCGGAGCGCGCGGGCGATGAGCCGAACGAGGTGCTTGCGGTCGCCGCTGCCCATATCGACCTGGCCGTTGAGCAGATAGAGAAAGTTGAACGGGCCGGTGTCACGGCGGAAGCAGTCCTCGCCGCTGCGGTCGCTGCGATACCGGACGCGCATATCAGAACGGCGTTCATCGCTGAGAAACTCGATCTGGTCAAGCGTCGCACAAGCGGTGGCCTCCAGCTTTGGGCGCAGCATGGGGTCCACGCGGAAGGCGTCGGGCAGCAGCAGGTGGCCGACGATCTCGGCCGGCTTGGGGAACGACTCGCGCGACCACCACCGCAAGTTGTAGGCCATGTCGATGAGCATCCCGGCGCCGGTGCCGCCGCAGACGCTGCTGGCGATGTGCACGACCGGGGCGCCGTCGGATGCCAGGACGAACGGGCCGCCGTTCTCGTCGAGAGGCTGCTGCGTGCTCGTGCGGAGGCTGCTGAAGCGCGTGGCCACCGCTTCATGGATGATGCTCTCGCGCAGCTCGAAGAACACCAGCCGGCCCAGACGAGGGATGCCCTGGCAGCCGTAGTCAGCGAACGTCGCGTCCTCGCGAAACCCGCGCATCCAATCCAGATGCGGGTGGAACTGCGGATAGCTGGCGTTGTCCCGCACGACCTCGCCGACGTCGAGGTAGTGGAACAGGTTGATGAAGTCCGACAGAATCCCTTCGGGCGGACCGCCATCGTCGGAGGCGTCGGTGTCAAGCTTCAGAAAGCGGATGAAGGGCGGTACGGTGCCCAGCAGCTCTCGAATGTAGTGCTCGACCCACTGACAGACGAGGACCCCGGTGCCTCCGAGCCCCACGATCAGCGTCGGGCGTACGACGATAGGACTATCACTCAGTCGCATATGCTGTTTCCTCATGCCTCTTCAGGCGACTCTTGGCTCTCTTGTTCGCTCAGACGCCGAAATCGGCATCGGTTGGTCTTTCCTCGGTCTGCGGTGTGCCGTTTCGGATCCTCACACTGACACGGATTGATCTGGCCGCACCGGCCATCTCATAGGCGAGATCCAGGGCGATCGACGCCGACCGTCCCTTCTCCGGGATCGCGATGACGCCGCTCTGGCTGGACCACGCCCGACCTTTCCGTGTGAGCGGCCCCGTCCAGATACAGAAGAGCCCTTTCTGCACGTGCGTGACGCCGGAACCGATTCTCGGCGTCAGCAGGGCCCAGGCCCAGCGTCGCGGATATGCCGCTCGTCTCAGGATCACGCCCATCGTTGTGAGCATGACGGTAAAAGGTCTCAGGCCATTCCCCTTCGAGCGACTCAGGGCGTGCGCGACATGCAGGTCGATGTCGATGCCCAGGGAGGTCTGGCCCAATTCGATTTCGACGGGACTGTGAAGCGATGCGGGTTCGACAGTGGCCACACCCTCTTCGAGCCGGACGTCCACGCCGAGCCGATCCGGACGAGGCGCCGAAAGCCTCAGTACGAACACGGCCAGCAACGCGGCGATGACCCCGGCGAGCACCCACCAGCACCACGGCACCACCCCGGTCGTCACGATGTTGACGACCGTGACGTCTGTCCACTCCACGATCGGTGAGCTGTTGGGGGCATTGGACGGTTGGAACATCGCAGAGGCCGCGATGGCGTAGCGCTTTGTTGTGGCTGGCTTCGGCCAGCCCCAGAATCCGCGACGGGCCAGCGCCGGAAGGATTCTCACGGCTGCTTCCGCCTCGCCACCGCTGATTCGGAAGGCTTGCGTTGACGTTCCTGCCGCCTCGCGCTCCTCCAGACGCCCCATCGCGAGCTGCATTCCGGCCACGGTGTCATCGCTGCATGGCCACGTGTAGACTGTTGTCTGCTCCCGAATCCACTGGCCAGCCAGCTCAGGTGCGGCACGAAACACCGGTCGGGCCCACAGCCCCGTCGATCCGTCGAGTTCGATGCGGCCATTGGCTGATACCACTTCGGGACCTGTTTTGTGTCCGGTGAAGGTCAGTCGCTCCAGAACAGGCGGCAGGACCCGGACATTCGGATGCTCCCATTGGACGAGCTCCTGGCCTCGGGAAGACAGTCTGAATTGCACGCTTCCGTCTTCGGGGGCCTCCAATGGCGGCAGCAGCTCCGGGCCCCGCAGTGAAAGCGGCAAGGATTCGGGGCCGTCGGGACCAGCGGCGTGAACGCTTCCTTCTCGCCAGACAGGTTGAGCGGAGGGCAGCCGGAACTGGAAAGCCATCGCCGAGATCTGCGGAGTATCTGCACTGTCTTTGCGGATGGTGACACGGTATTCGAAAGGCCAGCGACGAACGTGATGCGTGATCCACGCGGCCGGAGACAGGACCGTGACGATTTCGTGAGGATGAATCGACAGCAGCACGGGCGTCGTGAGACTGGCGACGACCTGGCCGGACTGCTGATCCCGTCCCACCATCTCCACCGCATATTGACCGTTGTCCGCAATTTGGACTTCGTGCGTCAGAGGAACGCCGGCACTCAATTTACCCTCGGTGGACATCGCAACGGTCCAGGGAGCTTCGGACGACGGGCGTCGCAAGACCCGAAGGGCTATCGTCGACGGCGCTGCGGTGTTCCAGTGGATTGGCCGCACCGTGAGACGCAGACGTGTGGAAAGCTGTGTCGTCACAGGGGACAAGCCGCCTGCACTGGTTGCCCACGTCTGCGAATCGAATAGGGAATCCTGTTGAGACGACGTGAGCCGTTCGACGCTCAGGGCCAGCCGAGGCTCTCGGATTGCCAGATAACCATTGGCACGCTGCAGAGGGGAAGCGGCCTGTTCTCTGGAGAATTCGGCCGTCATCTCCACGGCGGCCCGCCCGATGTGGCGGGGCACGTAGGGAGCGTAGCCTTGGAGTTCGCATCGCGTGGCGCGGCCCTCTCGTGTATCGCTGGCAACCAGTGCCGTCCATTCGATCGATTCGGTCAGGTCCTGCATCTCGCCACCGGGCGAAGTTACCGTCACACGACATGATGTCTTGACCCGATCGATCAGTTCGGTGTGCTGCACATTGCCGGCGATGTATCCGGCGAATGCGACACGCAGCGGAATCCGCACCGGCTCCCACGGGTGAGAGGCAATATCCCGGCCGGCCGCATCCCCGACGACCAGTTCTTCCAGGAGCAGCCTGCGATCGCGTGCGGTAAACCGGCCGCAACGTATCTTGGCCTCCACCGGCGCCGTCGCGCCGGAGGACCTGACCGTCACATACGCATGTACCAGATAGGTCTGGCCCGACTGTAATCCGGGCAGAGTCGTCTCGACAGATGCATGCAGGTTGCCCGGGCCAATCGGCAGGTCCACGACCAGAGGCGCATCCGGTTCGGGACGCACGATCTCAAAGCGAACGGCTAAGACACCTTGATCTTCCTTCCATTCGGCCGCCAGTCGGACCGGTTCTCCGCAGTGGATGGTCTCGGCAAGACCCTGCGCCGGCCCCTCGTCTCCCGCCTGATGCACGGTCCACTTGAACAGGCCGTTTGCCATCGGATCGACCACGGCATAGGTTTTCACGCCGCCCTGTAGACCTTCGATGGAGCCTTCGAGGCTGATTTCACATTGGTCGGCACGGGGCAGCGGGATCGGCGACTCCAGTGCATAGGTCGCCGTCAGCGTTCGTCCGTTTGCACCTGTCGGTTTGGGCACTTCAACCAGATGCCCTTGCGGTGTCATCACCTGGGCCGTTCCGCTGGTCAGATCGACCGTTCGGATACGAATGTTGCTCAGCGTTTCGGGGAACATCGCCAGCACTCGCTCGCGGTCCGTCTCGAATACTGGAAACGCCGAGACCGTCAACAACTGGCGATGAAGTTCGCCGGCCCACAACGCAGTGCGCGGTTCGGTGAGCGTCGATTCGATCCGCACCGGTGCGGCCCGATACACCAATTCGAAGCGGGGCAATCGAAACGGCTGAAGCCCCGCAGCGGTCTCGACTTCGACCTCGGCCCAGCAGGCAAGTTGCTTTTCGGCCTCAGGCAGTTCGATGGGTTCGGTGACGAGAACAGTTCCGGTGTCTTTCTCAAGGGGCCAGTTCTTGTGCGCATGAGGTTCGATATGAAGCGTGCCCGAGACAGGGTTTGCCCCGAACGCCCCTTCCGCTGACAGGCGAAACGATACGGGCTGGCCGCCATGCATCTCGATGGATAGAGATCTCGACGCGTCCGACCATGAGCCAAGTACCTGACCGGAGGCGTCCAGAATGCTCAGGCCGATGCAAGGCGGATGAACGAGAGCCTCGCTGCTCGCGTCGACCAGAACGACGCTCGCGGTGTCCGTCTCGTGGATCAGTTCCACGCGGAAGTCGTACAGCCCGAAGGTCTCAATCGTGAAGGGATCGCTCTCATAGAGTCGCGACGGAATCGTCCACCGACCATCGTCCAGATGCCAGGGCTCGCTCTGGTCCTGTCGCTGCGCCGTCAACCGGATGGAGAGCAGGTCGGAAGGATTATCTCTACGGCCGGGCCCCGCTCCTCTGTGACGGTCGACCACATGAGTGGCCAGCCGCACCTGTTGATTGGCCCACCACGGTGAGCCGGGACGCGGCTCCAGTCGTAGCGCCAAGCCGGGTATCCGATACATGCGTGTCCCTGCCCGAGGTGAGAGTCTCCAGTACCCTTCCCACGCGCGCTCGATCTGACTGTCTGTGTCCGGCCGACGGAGGATCGTCATCTGCCACTGACTCGACGTCACGCTGCTCAGGCGAATCCCGGAGCCGGCCTCAAGCCGTTCATCGACAGCCCACGTCCGTGCCGACACATCCGTCGTCTGGCCGATTGGCATGATGCCCAGTGATGCCGGCACAGGTCCGACGATGGCGGTGGCCCAGTCATATCGACTGATGGGAGATTCTTCGGTCAACAGGGTTCCCAGTCCGAAGATATCCATCAGAATGTCGGGCAGGTGCATCGTTGCCGTGATACGATGGACCTTGCCGTCGGTCAACGACGCGAGCTTCGAGAGCATCTCCTCGGCGGTCTGCTCCGTGGAAGACGGCTCCGCTGTCGCCTGCCCAATGCGATGCGACGCCCTGTTGACGACGATCGGATAGATGCGAATCCCCTGTTGGGCCAGTTGCGTTGCTGCCTCAAGCAGGGGGCCGCGGTCCATGTCGCGGACCGAAACGCGCGGATCGCCCCGGCTCAGCAGGATGATCTTGCCAGGGCCGTCACCGTGTTGTCGGCGTGCGGCTTGGATCCTCGCACTTGCCCACACCAACGGCCTGTCAATTTCCGTGGAGAAGCTCCCCACGAAATCGGGTGATCGGACCATGTTTCGACAGGCGGCCTCATTGAGATAGCTGCCACCCCAGGCCAGGAGGGGGGCTGTCTCCTCACTGGGCATCGTGTATCGCACCCGGTCGGAAAAATGGCATACGCCGATATACAAGTCCGAGTGGATGTAGGGCAGAAGCTGCATGCAGACCAGTTGCGCATCGCTCCGCAATGTGTACTTGCGGCCGCGTGCGTCATCGGCCGGGGTGTCCGCGCGTTCCATGCCGCCGGAGACATCGATGGCGATCACCACATAGCATGGCTGTGACGCCGTGGGGATCGACTCGGCCGCGGCGACCGCCGTAACGAGGCAACCTGTCAACAGGATGAACAATGCTCTTCTACTCATAATCCCTCAAGGACGCAGACGGCGCCTCATGTGCCCGGACGGTCGGTCGTTACGGGCAGGCCATCCGAAGTCTCCATACCGTCATGAGGCGAATCGATATTATCTCTCGCCGGCTCGTTTGCATTGTCGAGGAGATGTGCCCTGATCTCTGCAATCCGATTGGCAATCTCCCGTTCTCCGACCTGGTGAACCGCTTCATCCATGAGTCCTTCCGCCCATACATCGATCGAGTCGAGAAGCTGTCTTTGCAGACGCGGCGGGTCTTGTGTAGAGAGACCTGCGAGATACATGCCCGTTGTGGCCCGACGGACCTGATCCCGGCCGTCAAGGCCCATCCTGACCGCCCAGGTGATCTGCTCACGTGCGTCTTTGGTCCTTTCCGGCTCGGTGTCGAGCAGGTGTTCGGCCATGGCCAGGCAGCGCACCTTCTCGCAGGATTCGAGGAATCGTCGCACGGGATTGCGTGGGTCCGATCGGGTTGCCGTTCCAGTTTCTGCCGCCGGCCACTGCCCGAGACACTTCCGCGCGATCTGCTCAATTTCTGCGATCAATTCCACTGTTGCATCTGCCAGAACAGGCTTCAGCGTATTCTGCACGCAATCCCAGAGGCGCACGAACCGTTGGGGGGTGCCGTGCAGCCTTCGGAAGGCTCGATCCAGCAGGGAGCCGGCACGGCTCAACAACTCGCAGCGGTTGCTCCGGCTGTGGTCCTCTGCGTCTGATGACGGCGAGTGCAGCAGACGACGGGCGGCTGCCTCCAGAGCGGTTCGCAGATCCGCCGCCGTCTTCGGGGCCGTGTCGCAGGATGGATTGCCCGCCAGGCCGAACAGCGGGGCGATCGTTCTCCACAGATCCGGATGGAGACTCAACGTCTCGGCGAGAATCGCCTCCATCTTCGCCGAGGACAGATCCTCGCCGGGCAGTGCGGCCAAGGCGATCCGAAGTTGATGGTGCGCCTGATGGGCGTCGAGTTGCTCCTGCAATCGCGGCCAGTCCTCGATCTGGCATCCCGGGTCGTTCAAATGGCACTGTGCCAGGGCCGCATAAGCGGTATCGGGGACCGGGGCGGTCCAGTCGGCCGGCCAGTTCGTACGAAGCTGTCGCAGGGACTCGCGGATTCTCTTACGGACATCCAGTCGCCTCAGGCGTTCCAGGTGGCGCTCGGCTCGCAAGGACAACTCGTCGAGAAGGCCGCGTAGCTCCGTCTCGGTTCCAGGAGCAAGATCGGCCTTGCGCTCATCCAGTCGGCCTTTCAGGTCCTGCATCTGCCGTTCGGCCGGAGCGAGGCTGGCAAGTCGGCAGAACTGCTCGAGTTCGGCAACGAGGCTTGCACAGACCCTTTGCAGTCGAAGCTGTTCGAGTTCCTTTTCGGCGCGTTGGATCCAGAGCAACTCGGCGTCCACCCGAGCGAGGAGGCCGCCACAATGGTCCCGACGGTCCAGGGTGGAAAGAACCCTGCGTTGGATTTGCAGACGCGAGCGGGCCAACTCGAAGTGCCCGGTGGCGACGAGACCCTCTATCTCCGCTAGTTCCTCCTGGGCGATGTGTTCGGCCTGCTGAGCGGGACTTTCGCGACCGGTCAGCGAGGACGGGATCTCGTTGCTCAGGAGAAGCGCCGCTGCGTCCGTGTGGTGCACCGGCGTTTGGGACGAAAGACCGTTGTCGGCCTCGTGGTGTTGGGTGTTGCCTCGCAGAGCAGAGGAGCGTCGATCGCCCCACAGCAGAAGACGACAGGAAAGCTGCTCGTCCTCCGTACCGTCGATTGGCTGGAGGTCATCGAGAAGAAGAGCTTCGCAAGCGAGACGGGCTGCCAGTCGGTTCACGACGCCGTGATTCGGATCGCCAAGTAGGGACCATTGCAGCGATTGGGTCTCGGCCTGACTCGTATGGGAGGCAGTGTCTGTCGAAGGTGACACAATGGCGTGGGCACCGTCCGATGGTGTCGATTCGGCGCCGAGCCAGAGGTTCCTGGTCTGCTCGGGCAGTTGGAGAAAGTACTCTGTCAACTCGGCGTCCACGACCCGAGTCAGTCCATCGATCTCCAGAGCGACGTCGATCACGTTGAGCAGATTGAAGCAGGCGGTCGGCAATCCTGTTGCAGGTGTGGCGGTGGTGGCGCCCGGCTCGCCTGGAATGGCCGACCTGGCCAGATCCTGGATTCCGTCAAGACGACCAAGGCGGATCCGTAGAACCCCTCGATTGTTGTAGGCCAGAAGACGCAGGTGGGGTTCGTGACACCGTGTCTGGAGAAATGCATCATAGTAGCCCACGGCGTTTTCGAAGCGGTCGGTCAGTTCGTTCAGCCATGCGGCGCCCCACAAGATGCGCGCGCGCATCTCAGGCGGATCACAATGCCACTGGCATAGGGACTCGACGCGCGTGCGGAGCGTGTCGATCTCCTCTCGCGACCCGGCCCGCGCATACATGGATCGCAGGCGAACGAGCAACTCCTCCGTCAGGGCCTCGAAATACGGGCCGCTGACGGCGTGCTCCAAGGGTTGCTCGGTCGCCGTATCGGACGGTTTTGACGGATTGTGCCGATCCACCTTGCCGTCGAAGACCATCTGCGCCAGGGAGATCGGCATGACCTTCATCTCATGATTGTCGACGCGAACCCTCAGCATGGAACTCTCGTTCACACGAAACTCGAACGCTCGAACTCAACGCTTTCCTCAACCCCATCCGTTGCATGGCGCCAGCATGCCCAACCGAAGCGAAATCACCACCACCATCCGTTTGCGTGTTCTCAAGACGGATTTCCCGGCCGTGAGTACCGGACGGCCGACCAACAACGCTAACGCAACGCACCCTGCATTATGCCTGACGAGAGCCTCCTTGTCCAATGCCAATTGCAGGATATGCTGCGGTAGGTGCACCAGGGTGATTCGCCAGCGACATGATGAAGCCCGCCCGTCCGGCGGTGGGATTGGGTGCAGGGGCCCGAGCGGCGATGTGGCAATCGTTGTGCGGCCGGTCTGTTCGCGTCAGGCAGCTCGCAGGTCGCCTCGAACTTGCCGTTACGCGTGATTGGCTACCAGCAGTATCCCGTCGCAGACCCCCTTGAGCCAGTTGATCTCCTCGGATTCGCCGACCAGAGGCCCACAGTCATTGAAGAGCATCGATTGCCACAGGGCATCGGGAAGTTCAAAGTCCTTTGTCAACGTGGTTACGGTGGTTAAGGCCGAGAAGAGCGCCACGAGGACCTTGGTCTGCGCCGGCAGTTTCTCGTATGTGACGCGAATGAAACGCTCAACATTGCTGCCGCTGCGCTTGTCCGGGGGGACGTTGTCGTCTGGTAGTGGACCCTTCGCCGCAGCGGACGCCGATCCGTCCATGGATTCCCCTTTCATCTCAACGGAGCGACCGAAACGCATTGGCGATTGTCGCCCCGATGAACCCGGTCCGACTGTGTTCTTCGTAGCTCTCACGGCCAGCTTCACAATGCGTCCCCGATCTGAGGATCACCACTCGGGGCTGACCGAGAAGCCTGCCCGCAATCCGCGATCGCTGTTTCCTAAGAGCGGAAGCTCAGTCTATGTTGACGCCGAGCCTCGTCAATTGTGGAGACTACGTATTTTGACGGGAAACGAGTCGCCCGCCTCCTCCGATGCGGCATTCCGGTGAGACTGAAGATGGCACGACACGGAGGGATTTGTGGGCCGGCTCAGCGGCCGATAGGTTCGATAATGTACTTGATGAGGTCTCTTCGGCTGATGATACCGACCAATCGACCGTCGGCCAGAATGGGAACGCGCCGCAGATGGTTCGTGATCAGGCACTCGCACACCGCAATGATGTCGTCGTTCTCGTCGAAACTCAGGACGTCTTCGGTCATATAATCTCGGGCCGTTCCAGAGGGGGTATCCTGTCCGAAGAGGATTCCGATCATGTCCTTCTCCGTTACGATGCCCACGAGATCTCCATTCGACTCGACGACGGGGACGCCGGTGATGTCGTTCTCGATCAGCAGTTCCAGGACCCTGGCAATAGGGGTGTCCGGATGGACGTGCACGACATCCCTTGACATGATGGCCTTTGTCTCATACATCTCAATGCCTTTCGGTTACCGTCAGGACAGCAGTCGTCACGCCGAGGCGCTCTGTGTGAGCCACTGCTCTTTGATCCGTCTGACAATGTCCTTTCTGCTGATGATCCCGACGAGTCGGCCGTCGGAGAGAATGGGAACACGGCGGAAGTGGTGCGCCGAGAGTCCGTCGGCCACGGCTGCGACGTCGTCGTCTTGATCGTAGGCGACAACCGGCGTGGTCATGAAATCCGCCACTCTGCCGGGATGGTCTTCGATCTCATACAGGAGTTTCAGGACGTCCTTCTCCGTCACGATTCCAACCAGGGCCCTGTCGTCATCGATAACGGGTAGTCCGGTAACATTGTTCTCGACCATGGTTCGTATTGCCCGATAGATGTCCGTATCCATGGTCACGGCCAATACACTCGTTTTCATGATGTCCTTTGCCTTGAGCATCTGGGCAATCTCCAACGCATATACAGGTCCTATAACGGACGATTGTCGCCTTCACGGGTTTTATCGGCAACCTTGCGACACGACATAAGGACTTCTTGGGCCACGACTCTGGTCGGGCACGGGAATGCGGCTGGCTGGCAGTCGCGGCCGATGCGGTTTTTGCTTGAATATGGGGGTGCGATGCGGTAGAATGGGACGATGGATGGGCGGTGACGGCTGAACGGAGTCGATTCAACCAGTGAGGCAGTTGGCTCGATTCTACAGGCGGGATGCAGATTATAGCGGTTTCCAATCAGAAGGGGGGGTGTGGCAAGACGACCACCTCGATCAATCTGGCGGGAGCCTTTGCGCTGATGGGCTATAGGGTTCTGCTTGTCGATTGCGATTCACAGGGACATGCCACGCTTGGGTTGGGGTATGACCCCGGCGAACTGAGCGAGACCGTATATGATATGATGGTCGGGGCAAGCGATCGAATGACCTCGATCGCCAGGTCGACCCGCATAAAGGGTCTTGATCTGATTCCGGCCAACATGATGCTGACCACCGTGGAGATGGAACTGCAGAATGCGGTTGGCAAGGAGTTGATCCTGGGCGAGCAATTGCGGCGCGTCGGTGGTTGGTATGATGTGTGCCTGATCGATTGTCCCTCGACGTTGGGACTGGTCATGCTCAACGCTCTGACTGCCAGTTCGAGTGTGGTTGTGCCGGTGCAGGCGCATTTCTACGCCCTCGATGGTCTCAAACGACTGCTGGAGACGATCCAGGTGATTCGGACGCGGTTTCACCCGTGTCTGGTCAGGCCGCTGGGGTTCGTGTTGACCTTCGTTGAAGGGCGAACGCTGTTGAGCCAGCGGGTGGAGGAGGGTATGCGTGGTCTCTTCGGCCCGCTTGTTTTCGACACCGTCGTGCACAAGACGATTACCTTGGCGGAGGCGCCCAGTGTGGGGCAGGCCATTCAGACCTACGCGCCAGACAGCAGGGGGGCGGCGGAATACGCGGCCCTCGCCCGGGAGATCCTGGGCCGGCTGCAAAGGCCGGATGTAATCAACATCACGCCGCAGGAAGTGCCTCTGTAGGGCGTGTCCCAAGCGACGCCCGGGGATCCGGGTTTCCTACCTTCGTTCATGCTGAGTGGCGCTGTCTGTCGGCGCGATGTTCCCCCGTCATTTTCTCGGCCGGGCGCCGAGTGAGCGAACGGTGCTGCTGTCTTGCCAGCGGGCCGCTGATTCGGACGGCACAAACTCAGTCTTTTTTGCAGATTGAAACGCGGGTTTGCCGAAAGATAAACTGGGGGATGTACTTCACGGCCTCCATATGAGGTGATGGCTGAACAAGTGTTTACAGAAGATGATGTTATGAACGATTCGCAGAGCCGGCTGGCCGACTACATTGCGATGGTGATCGTCTTTCTGATGGGCATCGGTGCGGTGATGGTCTTCTCGGCCGGCGCAAACCTCGCGTATGAGTTCGACCTGAAGCGGTTCTACGAGTTCCCAGCGCTGCGGCAGATCATGTTCTTTCCGCTGGCGGTTGTGGTGTTGCTGGTTACCTCGTGCATCGAATACCAGTGGTTTCGCCTTCGCGAAAGGTGGTGGAAATCCCCTTCGCTATGGCTGGTGTTCGTTTCGGTCGTGCTGTTGGGCGTGGTGTTGATCCCGCAGTTGGGCACGCAGATCAACCAGGCGCGGCGATGGCTGCGTCTGACCGTCGGGCCGGTCAGTATCAGCTTCCAGCCATCGGAACTGGCGAAATGGGCGATGGTATTCGGACTGGCGGCGGTTTGCGCCAGGTCGGGACCGAGCGTTCGTCGCTATTGGACGTGGTTCATCCCGTTGTGCCTGGTGATCGGATTAATTTGCGGGCTGATTGTCGTCGAAGACTTCGGCACGGCGGCCTTCATTGCGATGATCGGTTTCGTGATTCTGATCATCGCCGGCGTTCGGTGGTGGCACGTTCTGACCCTGGTGCCGTTTGCCGCCGGTGGTCTGGTTGCCGGCCTGGTTCATTCGCCGCATCGCATCAAGCGACTGCTGGCCTTTCTCCGTCCGGAAGAGTGGCCCGATGTTGTGTATCAGGCCAATCAGTCGCTGATCGCCATCGGTTCCGGCGGCCTTTGGGGCAAGGGGCTTGGCGAGGGCATCTCGAAATACGGTCATTTGCCGGAGGATACGACGGACTTCATCTTCGCAATCGTCGGAGAAGAACTGGGACTGATCGGCACGATGGGGGTCATCGGCTTGTTCATCCTGTTTGTCGGTCTGGGGCTGGCCGTTGTGACGCGCTGCAGGGATCGCTTCGGCCGGCTTCTGGCGGCGGGCATCGTCTTGACGATCGGCATCCAGGCGGCGCTGAACATCGGCGTCGTGACGGTCGTTCTGCCGACGAAGGGGATTCCGCTGCCTTTCATCAGTTCGGGCGGCACGAGCATGTTGCTGTCGGCGGCGGCTGTGGGAGTGTTGCTCAACATCGCCTCACAAATCGACAGCAGCGATTCGGTTGTTTGGGGTGATGCTGATCGCGATTCCGATGCCTGACAGGGTTCCGTGTGAACTGACCAGCAGGGAGGCTGACGTTGAGTGAGATCTCATTCTTCTTTGCCGGGGGAGGAACGGGCGGACACATCTACCCGGCCCTGGCAGTCGCCCAGCAGATCGTCGATCGCCGGCCCGATGCACGCATCCACTTTCTTTGCAGCACGCGTGCGGTGGACAAGCGGATTCTGGAGGGAACCGCTTTTCCCTTCACGGTGCTGCCCGCGACAGGGCTGTACTTCGACCCGCGTCGGTTCGTGACCTTCTGGCGGACCTTCTGGCAGAGCCATCGCCAGGCAAGAGCCCTGATTGCCGACAGTTCCAATCCCGTCGTGATCGGCGGCGGTGGATTCGTTGCCGCACCCGTTTGCATGGCGGGACACAGGCTCGGCGCTCCGGTCGTGCTGGTCAACGTGGATATCCTGCCCGGCCGGGCCAACCGGCTCAGTGCCCGCTGGGCCGACCAGATCTTCGTGCAGTTCGAAGGCTGCGAACGCCATTTCGGTTCTCGGAGCGACCGTGTCACCGTGGTCGGCTGTCCCCTGCGCAGCGGGTTCGCGCGGGCGGATCGGATGCGTGCCGTCGAGGCCCTGTCGCTGGATCCAGGCAAGAAGACCCTGTTGATCACGGGTGCGTCCAGCGGCTCGATGCGCATCAATGAGGCGGTTTGCATGCTCCTGCCCAGGCTGGAGGCCTTCGCCTCCGCCTGGCAGATCGTCCACCTGACGGGTCTGGACAACTTCGACGAGGTGGCACGTCGCTACGACGGCGTCCGCATCGCCCACAAGGTGGTCCGCTATTATGATGCGATGCCCGATCTTCTGGCGGCGGCCGATTTGCTTGTGGGACGCAGCGGCGCTGTCAGCGTGGCCGAATACGCGGTGGCGGGCGTTCCGAGCATCTGCATGCCCTATCCACACCACAAAGACCGACACCAGTACCGCAATGCAGGCAAGCTCGTCGAGGTGGGGGCCGCTGTAATCGTCGACGATGTTGCCGACGCCGATGACCGTGCCGACTGGCTCTGGGAGGAACTGGAGGCGTTGATGGCCGACGATGTCACGCGGCGCGAGATGGCGGACGCCTGCAGGCTCGTAGCTCGGCCGAATGCCGCGGCCGACATCGCCGGGCGGCTGCTGGTGTTGGCCGAACGCTCCAGAGCTGTGTGAAGGAGAAGATGAGGCTTGACGTGGTGCGGCGGCTTGGTACCATGGTCGGGCCATCTATCTTTCACTGCAATAAGGAGCCCAAGCAATGACCGGACAAGCCGCGATTCGATTCATCCTGCCCATTCTTGTCGCCTTGACAGCCTCCGCTGCAGGGGCGGACCCCTTTATGGGGCAATATGCAGGAGCCTTCCATGCCGACAGCATGACACAGATGCCGGCGACAGCGGTCGTGGTGGCCGAGGGGGAGGACCATTACCGCGTCCGCATTGAGGCGGTCAGCAACGATCCGGGCCGGGCCGGAGAAACCATCGAGGTGTACGCCGGAAGGAGCGGTTTCGAGGCCCTGATTGGCTCGCGTTCGGGTGGGTACCACTGGCAGGGCCAGATCAAGGACGGCCATCTCTCCGTCGCCAGTGAGTATGGCACGCACTTCGAATTGGACAAGATCGTACGCAAGAGCCCGAAGGAAGGGCTCGAACCGCCGGCCGGCGCCGTCGTGCTGCTGCCCTACAAGCAGGGCGCCAAGCCCGATCTGAGCGCATGGACGAATCAGGAGTGGAAGGCCCTCGACAGCGGCACGATGCAGGTGGCCAAGGGCTCGACCACGACGAAGGAGCGGTTCGGCGACATCAAGCATCTGCACCTGGAGTTCTGGCTGCCGCTGGAGCCGCTGAATCGTGGGCAGGGGCGCTGCAACAGCGGGCTGTTCCTCAACGACCTCTACGAGGTCCAGATTCTCGATTCGTTCGGCCTGGTCGAGACCTCCGGCGATTGCGGCAGTCTCTACAGCGTCAAGCGGCCCGACGTCAACGCGTCGTTGCCGCCGGAAACGTGGCAGACGTACGACATCGAGTTCCGTGCTGCGCGTCTGGGCGGCGACGGCAACCTGTCGGAGGAGGCCCGCATCACGGTCTACCTCAACGGTGTGAAGATCCACGACAACGTCGCGATCCCGCGCCCGACCGCCAACCCGAACGCCGACCAGAGACCCACCGGCCCGATCCAGCTCCAGGACCATGGCCACCCCATCCAATTCCGCAACATCTGGCTGGTCAAAGGCTGACGCCGTCGCGCTCGTGCGGCGGCGTTGCGTTCGATCCCGATGTCTGTCGTCACCGGGATGGGGTGATGCAGCGCGACACGGGCATCGAGGCTGGAGTGTGTCGTATGGATGAAGGCGGCGCGGGCAGAAGGGTGGAGATCCGGCGGCTGGCGGCCGACTACCTTGGAATGGTGGCGGCGCTGGTGTTGCTCGTTGCAGTCTTCGGAGTCAGCGCAAGAAACTTCTTCACCATCACGACGTTTCGCACCATCGCCAATCAGATCCCGGACACCACGGTGGTGGCGGTGGGGATGACGTTCGTACTGATCATCGCGGGCATCGATCTGTCCGTCGGTTCGGTTCTGGCGCTGGCCAGCGCAGTGCTGGGCATTGCTCTGGTCCAATGGGGTTGGCCTCTGCTGCCGGCGCTTGGGTTATGTCTTCTGGTGGGTCTGGCGTGCGGAGCGGCCAACGGCCTGATTGTCATTCGGTGGCGGCTGCCGTCGTTCATCGTCACGCTGGGAATGCTGGAGGCGGCACGCGGGGCGGCGTACCTCGTGACCGGATCGCGCACGATTTACATCGGCGCGCCGGTTGAAGTCGTGACCGAGACCGCGATTCTGGGCTTGTCGCTTCCTTTCGTCATGGCGATCGGCATCGTGGCCACCGGGCAGTTGGTTCTCTCTCGCACGGTGTTCGGCCGTTATCTGATTGCCATCGGCACCAACGAGGAGGCGGTTCGACTGTCGGGAATTGACCCGCGTCCATACAAGCTGGCGGTATTCGTGCTGTGCGGCTTGCTGGCGGCTGTCGGCGCCGTCATCCAGACGGCCAGGATGTCGTCGGCCAATCCCAACACGGCCATTGGGTTTGAGTTGCAGGCCATCGCCGCCGTCGTCATTGGGGGCACCAGCCTGATGGGGGGTCGCGGCTCGGTGGTCCGGTCCTTTTTCGGCGTCCTGATCATCGCCGTTCTCGCGACGGGCTTGGCCCAGATCGGCGCCCAGGAATCCACCAAACGCCTCATCACCGGTTGCGTCATTGTTGCGGCGGTCATCCTCGATCAGTACCGTTATCGGGCCCGCCGAACTCCTAAATCCGCTCGGAGATCGTAGTCCTCGCCGTCTGGATGCCGGAAACCCGCCTTCCAAGGTTCCCGGATTGTGGGGAAAATGTTTCCTTGACAGGCCGTCCAGAACGGACGATAATACCATCAGCCCAATATGAACCCGGATGCGGAGGTAAAAACGATGCGTCTGGTACTGAAACAAAAAGACGGCGAAAGCAAAGAATACCAATTCGCCCAAGGGCCCATTGAGATCGGCCGGGGTGCCGACAACCACGTCTTTCTTCCCGATCGTACCGTTTCCAAGAAACATGCGGTGCTCGTCTGTGATGGCGACGACCGATGGGAAGTCCAGGATCTTGGCTCGGCGAACAAGACGTACCTCAACGGCGAGGTGATCACCAAAGCGCCGATCAAGACCGGCGACGCGATTCGCATCACCGAGTTCACCTTAGAGGTCAATCTGGACGAGCGTTCACAGGCGGACCACAATGCGCAATTCGAGGATACGTTGAATCTCGAAGCAGGTCTGGCGACGCCTATGCACGAGACCGTGGTGCGCAAGCCGGATGCCGGCCACGCCCCGGCGATGCGGCTGGCTGCCAAGAGGCTCTCCGACTTCTCCCAGGCCTGCGACGCGATTTGTAAGGCCGGCAACCTCGAAGAGATGCTCGTTACGCTGTTGAACGTCACATTGCAGCAGTTCAGTGCGTTTCACACATGGTGCGCCTTGCGGGAGCAGCCCAACGGCCCCATGACGTACCACGCCGGCAAACGCCGAGACGGCAAGTCTGTGGACCTCGGCGAGCTGATGCTGGCGGACAAGATCAACCAGGCTGTCGAGCGGGCCCAGTCCGTGGTCATGCCCCGTGTGGCGGCCGATCTCGAATCGAAGGAGCGGATTCGCTCGGCTCTGATCGCGGCAATTTGCGGGCCCGGCGGCTGCTACGGCGTCATCTACGTTGACAACGCCATGATCCACGATCACTATACGCTCGGCGATCTGGACTACCTGATGCTCATCGCCATGCACACCGCGGCTGTCCTGAAACGCTTCGTCGTCTGAACCCGTTCGTTTCGTCTGGTCGCATAAACTGCAATTTGTTTCTGCCGTTGTGAATCACATCGGATCCAATGGGACACCGCACGCAGCGGCGAAGCACGACAAATCCACTCGATGAGGACGGTCCATGCACACGAAGACCTTAACAACGGCGATGATTTCTGCGGTGATGTTGTCGACGGCGGCGGCCGGATCGGTGTCGGTTTACATTGGGACATATACGGGAGATCGCAGCCGGGGCATTTACCGCACTACGCTCGACCTCGATTCGGGAACGCTTGCCGAACCGGTGCTGGCTGCCGAGGCGAGGAACCCTTCATTCATCGAGATACACCCCACCGGCAAATTTCTCTATGCCGTCATTGAGGGTGGCGGGGCCGGAAGCGTCAGCGCCTTTGCCGTCGACGCACGGACGGGCGATCTGAGATTTCTCAACCAGCAACCTTCCGGTGGGGCCGGTCCATGTCATGTGAACATCGACCACGCCGGACGCAACGTGCTCGTCGCCAACTATGGCAGCGGCAGTGCCTCGGTGATCCCGATCCGGCCCGATGGTGCGCTCGGCGAGCCGGCGGGGTTCGTTCAGCACACCGGTTCCGGACCGAACGCCGGTCGGCAGAAAGGGCCCCATGCGCACTCGGTCAACGTCAGCCCCGACGACCGGTTCGCCTTCGTCGCCGACCTCGGAATTGACAAGATCATGATCTATCGCCTCGATGTAGAGGCCGGGACCATCGTCGCCAACGATCCTCCGTATGCGGCTCTTGCTGCCGGTGCCGGACCACGCCATTTTGCGTTCCACCCGAACGGCAACCATGCCTATGCCATCAACGAGTTGAGCAGCACGATGACGGTCTTCGCCTACGATGCTTCCTCGGGCGCCTTGGCCGCGATGCAGACCGTTCCGACGTTACCGGACGGGTTCACTGGCTCCAGCAGTTGCGCCGAGGTCCGCGTCCATCCGAGCGGACGGTTCCTCTACGGCTCCAATCGCGGCCACGACAGCATCGTCGTCTACCGGATCGACGCGGCTGCGGGAACGCTGACGTTCGTGGAGCACCAGACCGCCGGTATCAAGACCCCGCGCAACTTCAATATCGATCCGAGCGGTGCCTTCTGCCTCGTGGCCAACCAGGACAGCGACAGCGTTATTGTCTTTCGCATCGATCCGCAGACGGGATCGCTCAAGCCAACAGAGGGGAGAGTCTCTGTCGGCCGGCCTGTCTGCATTCGTTTCCGCTGAGCTGCCGGCGGGATATTCCTATTTCGCATTTGACAGGGATTGGCGAGACGATTAGCGTGGGACCGGTAATGTGATAGTGGGCGCGAGATACCGTGGTCCCGCGTGTTGCTCGTCACTTTCTTCTGTCAGTAGCCGCGTTTCTTTGCTGCGCGGGTCGGAGGTTTCGCTTATGGAACGTTTGCCGCACTCCAAGGCCAGATTGATCGTCAATGTGATGGAGCATGGGACCATCGTCGGTACGGACGATCCCGGGACGCTGGAGTTCGACGACTGTGTCAACGCGGTGGAAGGTCTTGCCAGTTGGTTGGGGGAGGCGCTGGCCGAGGTTAATGAGGAGGATGGGATGGAGATTACCGCTGCCATCTTGATCGATGCCCTGCACCGCTGGACGTTCGATGAGCACGTGCACGAAGACGATCAGGAGGACGAGGATGATCTGGCCGACGGCGAATCGTCCGACGACGACTTTCCGGCGAACTGAAGCGATCGATGCCGCTGTCATCTCGCTCGTCGGAGCGTTTGCCCTGTGATATATTGGTCCGCGGTCGGCCGACTGACCGCGTCGACACGGGAAGAATGCATGAGTGCAGGGCATGGGATGTGCAGTCTGAAGTCTGGGAGGCTGCCATGAGTTCGGGAAGATGTCCTTTGCATTGTCAGACCTGTGGTTCGTTCTCGCGTCGCGATTTTCTCAAGGGCTCGACGGTCGTTCTGGCCGGTTCGTCGCTCGTCGCTGGCTGCTCGTCCGTGGGCTCGAAGAAGACGACGCAGGAGCCGATTCGCCAATGCGGCCCGGCTTCGGTGTACGTGCCGACGATTCGTGCGGCGTTCGTGCGGCGCAGAGAAGAATATGGCATGCTCTGGCCCGGAGCGGTCTACGATGGCGATGCGGCCCGCCGGACGTATGCGGCGGAGCTGACCCGGACGGCCTCGCGACTCGGAGCCAGACTCGAACTGCGGCCCGAGCCGATCTACAGTCTCGAAGAAGGGCAGGTCTGGATCGCTCAGGCCGAGACCGCCGGAGTCGATGGGCTGATGCTGGTCATCCTGGACCGACAGCAGCATTCCTGGCC
>JAAYBA010000175.1 GCA_012719085.1 Planctomycetota bacterium | reverse complement strand
GTGCGCGTGTATCCGCCGGCCGTCGCGCCGCAAGATGCCCCGATCCGCCGGATGCTGGAGGGAATGGCCATCGCCCAGGTCCGCGAGCGGTATCCGCAATACAACGACATGGACGACATGGAGCTGGCACGCGGGATTCACGCCAGGTACTTCGCCGATGTTCCCTTTGACGATTTTGCCCAGCGGTTCCTGACGCACTGAGCTGGAACGGTCGGCACGACGCGTTCATTGGCGCGGCCCGGAGAGGTGGCATCAGTGCCACCGCCCGGCATGCCTTCCGATTCCATTTGACACGGCGGATGTGCCCCACTACGCTCTGGATCGCTGCGCAGAAGATCACGTCCTCGCGCGGTGGTCTTCTCGATGTTCGGGGCTGTGGGAATGAAACGAGTTTGCGTCTATTGCGGCAGTGGGGTCGGGGGGCGGCCCGAGTACGCCGACGCGGCACGCATACTGGGCAAGGCCCTCGCCGACCGGGGCTTGCACCTGATCTTCGGCGGCGGGCGGATCGGCATGATGGGCGTTCTGGCGCGGACCGTGCTGGAGCATGGCGGCCGCGTCACGGGCGTGATCCCGAAAGCCTTGCACGAGATGGACTTGGCGCTGAACGATGTGACGGACATGCGGATCGTCGCCGACATGCACGAGCGCAAGGCCCTGATGGCGGAGTTGGCCGACGCCTTCATCGCGCTGCCGGGCGGGTTCGGCACGATCGAGGAGTTGTTCGAGGTTCTGACGTGGGCCCAGCTCGGATTCCATGCCAAGCCGGTCAGCCTGTTGAACGTTGCGCGGTACTTCGACGACCTGATCCGGTTCGTCGATCACGCCACCGTCCAGGGGTTTGTGGACCCGGCGCATCGGGACCTGCTGCTGGTGGCCCTGACCCCCGATGAATTGCTGGCCCGGCTGGCAGACTACAAGGCTCCGCGAGTGGACAAGGCGCAGTGGGCCCTTCGCAGTGGCCTGGAGTGAACTCTGGTATTCGACCGCAGAGGGGTCTTCTCATGGGATACCGAACGATTTCGCTGAAGCTTCCCACCGACTACGACGAGGAGATGCTTCGCGAGCGGATCGGGCGGACGCTGGGGCTTACGGACTTCTCGTATACGATCGAGCACAAGAGCCTCGATGCCTGCCGCAAGAGCGATATCCACTGGCTCGTCCGCGTCGGGGTCGCTTCGGAGCAGATCGAAGGCGGCGCCTCTGAGACGCCTGCGCCGCTGTGCATTCCGCACGTCGGGCCGGGGCGGAAGGCCCTGGTCGTCGGCAGCGGGCCGGCGGGCTTCTTCGCGGCGCTGGTCCTTCAAAAGGCCGGCGTCCAGACGACACTCATCGAACGCGGCTCGGACGTGGACACGCGAGCCGAAGGCATTCGCACCTTCGAGAAGACCGGCGCATTCAATCCTTCCTGCAACTACGCCTTCGGCGAAGGCGGAGCAGGCACGTTCTCCGATGGCAAGCTCACCTCGCGCAGCAAGCACATCGGGCGGGAGCGGCAGTTCATCCTGGCCAGTTACATCCGCGCCGGCGCGCCCGGAGAGATCGCCTACATGGCCCATCCGCACCTCGGCAGCAATAACTTGCGGCGGATCGTCAAGCGGCTGCGAGAGGAGTTCCTCGCTCTGGGCGGGCGGATGCAGTTCGATACGATGTTGGAGGGCCTGACGATCGAGCGGGGCCGCGTCATTGAGGCAGTGACATCATCGGGCCATGTCGAGGTGGACTGCTACGTCGTCGCGCCGGGCCACTCGGCCCACGAGACGTATCGCATGTTGATCGGCCGGGGGGTGCCGTTTCGCACGAAGAATTTTGCCATCGGATGCCGGGTCGAGCATCCGCAGGAGCTGATCAACCTTGCCCAGTGGGGCCGGACGAGCTTGCCTGGCGTCAAAGCTGCCGAATACCGCCTGACCTTCAACAGCCAGGGGCATCTGCCCGTCTACACGTTCTGCATGTGTCCCGGCGGGGCGGTGATCCCGGCGACCGCCTATGTGAACACGAACGTCGTCAACGGCATGAGCTTCTATCGGCGAGCGGGGCGATTCGCCAACGCCGCATGCGCTGCCGCCGTCAATCTCGAATCGTTGCTCGGCAGACCGATCGCGCCGGCCGAGGCGCTCGACTGGCTCGGATCGCTGGAGCGCAGCTTCTACGAGTACGCCAACGGCTTCGCCGCCCCGGCTTGTCGCATCACCGAGTTCGTCAATCG
The DNA here is from genome assembly GCA_012719085.1 of Planctomycetota bacterium. Taxonomy (GTDB): domain Bacteria; phylum Planctomycetota; class Phycisphaerae; order Sedimentisphaerales; family Anaerobacaceae; genus Anaerobaca. Next base: position 1,809 of record JAAYBA010000175.1, on the reverse strand, counting down.
AAAGGCGCCGTCCGATGTCCCCGAATCGAGCTATCCGCTCGGATTGAAGCCCGCCTCGCTGTGGGAGATGCTGCCGCCGCAGATCGGCAGCGCGATTCGGGAGGCCCTGGCGAGTTTCGCCCGCAAGATCAAGGGCTTCGAGACAGGCACGATCCTCGGTCTCGAAAGCAAGACCTCCTCGCCCCTCCAGGCGGTCCGCGACGCGACAGGGCTCTGTAGCGGCTTCGAGAACCTCTACCTCGTTGGTGAAGGCAGTGGCTACGCCGGCGGCATCATCTCCAGCGCCGCCGACGGCATCAAGGCTGCGATGCGCATCGCCGAGTCAATGGCCGGCAGTCGGGCCCGGCGATCTTGACCGAGGGCCGGCCGCCATGCTATAATCAGAGCCGATGGAACCCGGACGGCGTTCGCGTCAGGTCGTGCGAGGGGGCCGTTGGGGGGTGTTTCCGATGAGATTTCATCCTGGGTGAGGGCATAACCATGAGATCGTTGCGAGTTGGTTTCAGTGTGCTGCTTGTCGGCCTGTTGGCATCCGCTGCGGCGGGGCGGTGGGCCCGGCCCGATTACATCCCGGCCGAACGCCTGATCGCGAACGCCGAGGCTTATATCGCCGAGGAGCCGAACGACGCCGCCGGCTACTACACGCTCGCGCGGATTCACTATCTGGCCTTCGCCAACAAGGCCTTCCTCGTCGGCGCTTTCAACGAGCAGGTTCCCCCGTCGATCATTCAGCACTGGTGGTGGGAGGACTATCTCGACGGGGCCCGCCGCGCCGAGGCGATGCGGATCGCGATGGAGGAATTCGGCATCAAGTCCACCGCCGAGCTGACCGACGCGAATCGTTCGGCCTTCTACGAGCGGGTCGGTGCGATCGAGGCCGAACTGACCGCTGCCGAGTGGCAGCCGAAACCTCCCACAACTGATCGACTCATCGAGCACGCCGGCGCTGCACAATGGAACTTCTATCGCGCCGCCTCGCTCGATCCGAACAACGCGCTGTACGTTCTGGGCCAGGCCAGTCTGGGCGAGCAGTACCTGGAGTTCTTCGCTGGTGCCGGTCCGGCTCTGATGCCGACGGCCCTGAGGGCGATTCTGCTCAACGCGGTCCGAGAGACCTACCTGCTGGCCTACGGGCTGTCGATCCAAAACGATCTGGAACTCGAATGGCTGCCCATCCACGGCCTTCACGGCATCATCAGCTACGAGGCCGGCAGTGCGTTCGTGCACCTGTGGAAAGCCGAGCAGGCCATCCCCGCGGAGGTGCGGGAGAAGATTGATGAGATCGAGGCCAATCTGGCGACGTTTGAGACGCTGCCCATCGGGGCGGTGACGCCGATCGTGTTGAGTCTGGACGGGGCGTCTTTTCTGGCCGATCTGCTGGCCCCAGCGACGACCGTCTCGTTCGATCTGGACGGCGACGGCCGGGCAGAGAAGCGGACGTGGGTCAAACCCACGACGGGCTTCCTCGTCTGGGACCCCGGCCGCAAGGGTCGAATCACCTCGGGCCGGCAGATGTTCGGCTCGGTGACGTGGTGGATGTTCTTCCGCAATGGCTATCAAGCGATGGACGTGCTGGATGACGACCGAGACGGCTGGCTGGATTCGGCGGAACTGGACGGGCTGTCGGTCTGGTTCGACCGCGACGGCAACGGCCATTCCGATCCCGGTGAGGTGGTTCCGGTTGCCGATCTCGGAATCGTCGGCATTGCGACGCGGCCCGACGGCTCGGACGGGATCTCGCCAATGTGTGCGGCCGGGCTGAAACTCCGCAGTGGGCGGACGGTCCCGACCTACGACTGGATTGCTCCG
>JAAYBA010000019.1 GCA_012719085.1 Planctomycetota bacterium | reverse complement strand
TCATCGACAACAACCTCTGGCTCGGGCGTTCGCAGTGGGGCGATCCGCTGTATTGCGGCTCGTTCAACGAACTGCGCATCTACGACACCGCGCTGACGGCGACCGAGGTCGCGGCCAACTATCTGGCTGGCCCCGATGTCCTGGCCGAGCCGGCCGTTCCGTGCGCGATCCATGTGGTCGGCGACCGGAACAAGGACTGCGTCGTCGACTTCGTCGATGCCGCCGTCACCGCCGATGAGTGGCTCGTGCAGTCGCTGGCCGACTAACCAGTAGTTGTTCGAAGCACATTGCTGTGTCCTGAACAAAGGGCACAGGAAAGACCTCAAGGGCCTGTACCGCATGGTGCAGGCCCTTTTTCGTACCCGGCGGCGCATCCGCCCAGGCATCCCGGCGCAGTCTGCCCCCATCCGGGACTACAGCCCACAGGTCGCTGCTTTCGATACTCCCAACGCACCAATGGCCAGCCGGACCCCAGGAATATGCGGACAGTCATGCCCCTTCGCGAAGTGGCTAAAATAAAACGCAATAGGGTGTTGTTGGACACCGTGTCTTTGTGGCATAATGCGGACTGGACCTGCGGTTTGATACTGTCCCATCTGGCCCATGTGCATAATGCAAGGGATGACGGGGGCGGGGAGTGTATTGCCTCGTGCGATGCGCGTTCACGTGCAGCCGGAGCAATGCGCTGTATAACCAGCAAGCCACTTTTGCGGTGCCCTGCCTCAGACTGGCACAGGGATATCGTGTCCAAGGACGGAGGGAAACCTATGGTGTGTCTTGATGGTCGTTCATGTCGTCCGCACGGCCCCACCCGCTGACCCTGCCGGCCCTCCGGCGCGTTTGCCCTGCGCCATGGTAAGAATGTCCTCGGGGTGTCGAGGGGTCCACACGCCGGGGCATACGTGATGCGTTTCCTGATGGAAACGCGGTGTTGATCATGTCAATGTTCGATGAAGGAGGTCAGGCATGTGTAGTAAACGAGTATATCTGATCTGCGTTCTGCTGGTGCTCGGGTCGGCCGCAACAGGACTGGCCGCCGAACTGGCTCATCGTTGGAGCTTCAACGGCGACCTGGCCGATTCGGTGGCCGGACAGGACGCCGTCATTGTGGACTTGGGTGCGAGCGACGCCATCCTGTCCGACAGCGAACTGACCCTGACAGGTGGAGGCAAGGACAGTTCCGACTACGTCGATCTGCCCGACAACATTCTGAGCGGCCTTGGCGATGCCGTGACCATCGAGTGCTGGGCCACGCAACTGTCCGTTCAGAACTGGGCCCGCGTTTTCGACTTCGGCACCAGCACAGCGGAGTACCTGTACATGGGCTGGTCGGTCGGGACGGACCTCAACAATGATCGCGTCGAGTGGAACGGTCCGGCCGGCGGCAGACTGGTCGACGGCAGCAACGCTCCTTATGCACTGGGAACAGAGTATCACATGGTCATGGTGATCGAGCCCGGGCTGGTGACCTGGTATACGGCGCCGGCCGACGCCGCCGAACTGGGACCGGCCAAGGGTTCGTTTGAGACGGGCAACAGGGTCTCGACCCTGAACCACGACAATGCATGGATCGGCCGCTCGCAATGGGGCGACAACACCGCCAACGCCAGCTACAACGAGTTCCGTATCTGGAAAGGCGCGATGTCCGCAGCGGAAGTGGAAGAGCTGCACGGCGCGGGCTCGGACAATCCCATCCCGAATCGGCCGTACGATCCATCCCCGGCCGACGGCGCCACGGGTGTATCCTCTCGCGGTCTGGTCGTGAGCTGGACGCCCACGGCGGACGCGGTGGCGTTCAATGTTTCAGGCGGCGACGATCCGTCCGCTCTCCAGCCCTTCTCGCAAGGACAGGCAGAGACCGCTTTCTCGGTGGGCGACCTCATTGGCGATTTGGAGTTGTCCACCGTCTACTACTGGCGCGTCGACCAGGTTGCAGCCGATGGCACGGTGACGGAAGGCAGCCTCTGGAGCTTCACGACGGAGAACGGCCTGCCAGTCATTACCTCGATCCAGGGCGCGATCGTCGCTCCCGGCGGCGATGCCCAGTTGGTCTGCGAGGCCGTCGGTACCGTTGCGCCCGAACTGAGCTATCAGTGGTACCGAGAGAAGGTTGTCATGATGGGCTTCGAGCTGCATGATGTTGCGCTGCCCGAGGGCGTGGAGGCAACGCTCAACATCACCGGAGCAACGCCCGACGACCAGGGATACTACTACTGCGTCGTGACCAACGAGATCGGCTCGGTCACGTCGGCGATGGCGTTCCTGGATGTCCAGATGGGTCTGATTCACCGCTGGACGTTCGATGAGAGCGCCGATGGCGTTACGATTCCGGATGTCGTCGGCGGCGCCGATGCGACGCTGATGAACGGCACCGGCAATGCGACAATCGCCGGCGGCCAGGCAACCCTGGCCAACGACGGCTCGCAGAACTCCTCCAGCGCCGCGGCCGGCGACTACATCGACCTGCCCAACGGGCTCATCTCGCCGCTGACGCAGATGACGCTCGAGTGCTGGACCACCTGGGACGGCACCGATGCCGTCTGGCAGCGCATCTACGACATGGGCACCTCCAACGGTGGCGAGGATGTCTCGAACAGTGGCGACCAGACGACGTGGTTCTGCGTCTGCCCCGACAACGGCAGCCGCGTCCTTCAGGTGGAGTACCGTCGTCTTGGCGCGTCCTTCATCATGCCGGTCAACGACAACGGCAAACTCGCCGCCGGCGAAGAGGTCCTGATCACGCAGGTCCATGATGATATCGCCGGCATCGTCAAGGTGTACATCAACGGCACGATCATCGGCGCCTACAAGGCCCCGGCCATGCT
>JAAYBA010000174.1 GCA_012719085.1 Planctomycetota bacterium | reverse complement strand
CGGGGGCAATCAAATCGATGATACATGGGCCTTCCTTCTCGACTGTATCGAAGACATAGAGACCGTTGCTGTCCGTCGTCGTTTCGTAGACCCCCTGGCCATTCAACCGAACCCGCACGCCTTCGAGGGGCTGGCCCGTGTCGATGTCGGTGATGGTTCCGCTGAGGACCGGAACCGCAGCCGCCTGAGTGCGAGGAACAATCTGCGAGACTGGCGCTTCGTTCGCGTCAGGGACGTCAGGCTCATTCGGCTCGCTCTCTTCGCTTCGCCCGCTGATCTGGTCGATCGCCTGGGCGAATGGATTGTCGTCGGGGTCACCCTGCCACTTCTCGGCCAGTCGCGACAGCGCCGGAAGCGCCCGCGCGTCGCCGATCTGTCCCAGCGACCCGGCTGCGAGGCGTTGACTGGCGGGCAGACCCGTTTCGAGCATCGTCACCAGTCCACCGATGTTCCGCGCCGCCGTCATCGTCTGGATTTCGCTTCGCTCTTTGGCCAGCCGCCTGGCCGGCGTGCTGACGCCTCCCGGCGTGTTCGGTCCGGGTTCACTGGCCGTGCGCGGCTGGTCCGTTCCCGTCGGGGTCCACAGCACGAAGGCCACGAACATCACCACCGCCGCCACCGCCAGACCCGCCGCGATCCGCACCACGCGCCCGACGTCGCCCTCGTACCACGACCCCGTCGCCTGCGACCGCCCCGACGTCGCCTGCTCCAGCGTCGCGCCCGCCTCGTCCAGGATCCGCTGGTCCAGCGTGATCGTCGTCGTCACGCGAAACTGCGCCAGTTGCACTTCGATGCGGTCTATGCGCCTCATTCCAGCGACCCTCCGGGCAGCATCGCCCGCAATTTCTCGATTCCGTAGCGATACCGCGCCTGGACCGTCGGCACCGACGTCTCCTGCAAGCGGGCGATCTCTTTGAACCGCAGCCCGGCGTTCAGGCGCAGCGTGACGACCTCGCGCTGCTCGACCGGCAGTTGCGCCAGTGCGACGGTCAGTCGTTGTGTCTCCTCGGCGAGGACCGCCGCGTCTTCCGGCATCGTGCAGGTCGGTTCCGCCGGCCCGTTCGCCTCCTCGCGTTCCGCTTGCGTCTTCCGCCGGCGGAACCGGTCGCGGACGCGATTGAGCACGCTGGTGGTCAGGTACCGGCGCAGGCTCGTCCGCAGCTTCAGCTCGCTTGCGGCCCCGGCAAACGAAACAAATACGTCGTGCAGGATGTCCTCGGCGGTGTTCATGTCGTGCACCAATGAGAAGGCGAGCGTCAGCAACTGGTCCTTATGAGCCACGTAGATCTCGCGCAGGGCGTCGGTATCGCCTCGCCTGAGTCGCTGAATCAGTCGCCGCTCGCTCAAATCTCCACCTCAATCCAACTGTCACAAAACGGTCGGTTCATTGGGTAGGACGCGGGAGATGGCATTCTAATGTGGCAAACCCGCCGGCGGGACTGATTTTCCTGCCCGACAGCAGAAACCGGGCCATCGGCACTGGATATTCGGCGGCGTTCGTGGTCAAATAGGGTGTTTGGCAATAAGGCACAGACCGGCGGGCGCAGGCCTGGTATATGATGGAAGGCGATGGGACACGAGCAGAGCATTTACGTAGTCAGTATGTTCCTGATGGGGCCGCGCGAGGTCCTGGTCATCGTCATCATCACGGCGGTAGTCGTGTGGCTGCG
>JAAYBA010000173.1 GCA_012719085.1 Planctomycetota bacterium | reverse complement strand
GACAACGACGTCAACGTCGAATACATGTACGGGTTCGTCGAGAAGCACAGCGACAAGGCCCTTCTCGTCTTCCGCTTCGAGGACACCGATGTTGCTCAGCAAGTCCTCGCTCGGCACAGCATCTCTATCGTGACGCGGCAGGAGATCGAAGGGCTATAGTTGCCGCGCCACCCTCGTCGCCACGTTGTCCGTGCCGGAACCTGCGGCGGACGGCCTCTTTTCGAGAGTGAGTCAGCAGATGGAAGTACCGTTTTGGAACAAACAGGTCGAGACACTGGATCGTACCTCTCTCCAGGCGATTCAGTTGGAACGTCTTCGTGAGATGGTTGCCTGGGCGCTCAAGACGCCTCTCTACGGCAAGAGGTTGACGGCAGCCGGAATCCGCGGTCCCGAGGACGTGACGGATCTTCATGTCCTCGAACAAATCGGATTCACAACCAAAGACGATCTGAGACGGAGTTTCCCGAAAGGGCTTCTGGCGGTGGAGATGGACGAGGTTGTTCGCGTGCACTCCTCCTCGGGGACGACCGGCATCCCGACGGTGATCTACTTCACGCGTGACGATCTGGATCGCTGGACCGATCTGCTGGCGCGGAGCATCACGGCGACGGGAGCCTCGTCACGGGATATTTTGCAGAACATGATGACCTACGGCCTCTTCACCGGCGGCCTTGGATTGCACTATGGGGCCGAGCGCGTGGGCATGACGGTGATTCCCATCAGCGGCGGCAACACGAAACGCCAGATCCAGACGATGAAGGACTTCCAGACGACCGTACTGCACGTCACGCCGAGCTACCTTCTGCACATCCACTCGCAACTCGAAGCCGAAGGGGTTCGGCCGGGCGATCTGGCCGTCAAGCGGGCGTTCATCGGTGCCGAGCCGCACTCGGAGAACACCCGGCGAAAGATCGAAGACCTGCTCGGCATCCAGGCGTTCAACTCGTATGGTCTCAGTGAACTCAACGGCCCGGGCGTGGCTTTCGAATGTATCCACCGCAAGGACATGCACGTTTGGGAGGATGCCTATCTCATCGAGATCATCGACCCGAAGACGGGGCAGAATGTGGAAGACGGCCAGGAGGGCGAGGTCGTGCTGACCAATCTGATCCGTCGGGCGATGCCGATTCTACGGTATCGCACGCGCGATCTGGCCTTTCTGCATCCCGAGCCGTGCGCGTGCGGCCGGACACACCGACGACTGTCGCGGATCCTCGGGCGCACCGATGACATGCTCATTATTAACGGCGTCAACGTCTTCCCGTCCCAGATCGAAGAGAGGATCATGAAGGTCCCGGAGGTGGCGACCAACTACCTGATTCACGTTGACAAGAAAGGGGCCCTCGACCGCCTGACGGTGAAGGTGGAGATCTATCCGAAGTTGTTTCTTGGAGAGGCCGCCAAGCTGGAGGCGTTGCGCGCACGCATTCGAGAGGAACTGCGTTCGTCCATCGTGATCAGTCCGAACGTGGAACTGCACGAGCCGGGTTCGCTGCCTGTCTCGGAGGGCAAAGCCAAACGCGTCGTCGACGAGCGACCGAAAGATTGAGGGACCGACCATGGCCAAGCAACTGACGATCTTCGTGGAGAACCGCGCTGGACGGCTCAAGACGATCACGGACAATCTCCGCAAGAGCAATATCGATATCCGCGCCTTCACCATCCAGGACCGAGGCGACTACGGACTGCTCAAGCTGATCGTCGATAAGCCCGATGACGCGTATCTGGCGCTGGCGAACCTCGGCTGCGCGTGTGCGTTGAAGGACATCCTGGCGATCTCCGTTCCGGACCAGCCAGGCAATTTCCATCGGCTCACGTCCGCTCTGGCCGAGCACAACGTCAACGTCATCGACGCCTACGGATTCGTCCTGCAGCCGCACAACACGGGCGTCTGCTGTATGGAAGTCGATCAGCCCCAGTTGATGAAAGCCCAGGAGATCGTCGCGGAGGCCGGCTTCACGGTCCTCCAGGACGAGGAACTCTACAGCCTCTGAATCGGGGGCTGTCAGGCGGGCGGAGGCAAACGTCTGAGCCGGCGTAGCTCCGAAGTATGCACGGCCTGATCGGCAGTGTACGAGCCAACGCGCGTCCGCTCCAGTTCCTCGACGTATCCCCCGGTCCCGAGCGCCTCGCCCAGATCGCGTGCAATCGCCCGGACGTAGACGCCCGGCCCCGTGACCATCCGCACGTCGGCCAGGGGCCACTCGTACGACAGCAGCTCGATGGCTTTGACCAGCACCTCGCGGGCCGCCAATTGGAGTGACGTGTCCTTGCGGGCCAAACGATAGGCCGGCCGACCTTGCAGCTTCAGCGCAGAGAAGGCGGGCGGACGCTGTGAGATCACTCCG
>JAAYBA010000172.1 GCA_012719085.1 Planctomycetota bacterium | reverse complement strand
TGGCGGACGTTGCCCGGCCAGGTGCAGTTCAGAAGCGCCTGCATCGAGGCAGCGTCGAAGCCGGTCAGCTCCTTGCGGTAGCGCGTCGCGTACCGATGGAGGAAGTGCGCCGCCAGCAGCGGAATGTCTTCGCGCCGCTCCCGCAGCGGAGGCACGTGGACGCGAATCGTTTGCAGGCGGTACAGCAGGTCCTGCCGGAATCGCCCATGGCGCACCTCTTCGTCGATGTCGGCATTGGTCGCCGAGAGAATCCGAACATCGACGCAAAGGGTCTTGGAAGACCCGACCGGCTCGAACTGGCCGCTTTCGAGGACGCGGAGGAGCTTGGACTGAAGATTGACCGGGATGCTGGCGATCTCATCGAGAAACAAGGTCCCCCCGTCGGCCAGCTTGAAGCGTCCGATCCGGTCAGCCTTGGCGTCGGTAAACGCCCCGGCGACGTGGCCGAACAGCTCGCTCTCGAAGATCGTCTCGGGAATACTGGCGCTGTTGACGGTCACCAGCGTGGCATCCTTTCGCGTCGAGGCGGCGTGAAGGGCCTGGGCCACCACACCCTTGCCGGCGCCGTTCTCGCCGGTGATGAGCACGTTGGCCTCGGACGGTCCGACCCGGGCGACGACCTCCAGCACCGGCTGCATCGCCCGCGACCGGGCGATCAGGAGCGATCTGGCGTCGTCTCGCAGCAGCAGGTTCTCCTGTTCGAGCTGCCGCCCTTTTCGCAGTGCCCGCCCCAGCTCGATCTGCGTCCGCAGGACCGTCAGCAGACGTTCGTTCTTCCAGGGCTTGGTCACGAAATCCCTGGCGCCGCGACGCATGGCCTCAACCGCCAGCTCGACGCTGCTCCAGGCCGTCATGACGACGACGGGCAACGTGCCATCGATCTGATGGATCTTGAACAGGAGATCCAGACCCTCCTGTCCGGAGGTGCTGCCGCGAACGTAGTTCATGTCCATCAGAACCACATCGAAGTCGCGTTGGCGAACGGCATCGAGGACTTCGGCCGCCGATCCAGCCGCCGCCATGTCGTAGCCCTCGGGCTTGAGCAGCAGGCGCAACGCCCGCAGCACGTCGGGCTGGTCGTCGCCAATCAGGATTCTCGCATGGCCGGCCTGTGAATCGCTCATGGCGGCCCATTATAGTCCCGCCGGAGCCAGACTGCAAACAGATGGTCCCCGACCAGTGGCAAGGTCCCGTGGGATAGGGTATACTGTTGTAGGGTGTCCGCCGCAGGCGGATCAGCCCGCCCGGCAGACGCCGAATTCTGAAGGGACAAGAGGTCCCGTGACACGGAGGCGAACATGGCCAAAGCCAACGTTGACCCGGCCGAGTTGCGGCGGTTCGCACGCGATTTGAGCCGCTTCAATTCCGATCTGGAGGCCCTGATGGGCGGGTTGCAGACCCGGCTTCACGGGCTGGAAAAGAGCTGGATGGACCAGGAGCAGAGACGGTTCACACAGGAGTTCGAGCAGACGGTCAAGGCGTTGAGCCGCTTTCTCGAAGCCTCGACGCAGCACGCATCGTTTCTGATGAAGAAGGCCCGCCACATCGAGGACTACCTGCAGCAGCGCTAAGAGCGATCGATGAGCCAGTACGCCAGAATCAATTCCGTTGCCCTGCTGAAGCTTCTGAAGGCTTCGATGGCCACGTTTTCCGACACGGCGGGGGTGGCGCTGGACGAGGTGGCCACCGACATCCAACGGACCCTGGCCTGGCTGACCGAGGACCGCAGGCGGTACTGGACCGAACAGGTTCGTGTGTGCCGCGAACGGGCCGTTCAGGCCAAGCTGGCCCTCAAGCAGAAGCAGGTGTTGGACCGGGCCCTGTCCGGGACAACCAGTTCGGCCGTCGAGGAGCGCAAAGCGCTGGCGATCGCGGAACGGCGACTGCACGAGGCCGAGTCCAAGCTGGCCCGGACCCGCTCGTGGATCCTGCAGATTGAGAAGTTGCAGTCGGACTATCGCGGCGGCGTTCAAAGCCTGGTCAGTGCAATCGACGCGGATATCCCGAACGCCCGCGCCCGACTGGACAAGATGATCGACTCGCTGGAAGACTACATCGCACTGGCGCCGCCCGAGACGCCGGCGGACATCGAGAAGACCGCACTGGAAAGCGTGTTGCGGCCTGCGCCCGACGCGGATCTGCAGAACAGTCCGAAGAAGCTGCGGGACAAGGTGCCGGCATCGAAGGTTTGGGCGGAAGCGCCCGTGGTGTCGAAGCCGCCTGAATGGGTATCAGGCATCGTGCCGCCTGACCTGCGGGCCCGTCCCGATGTTCCTCGGGACGATGGACCTGTCCCCGCCCCGGACGACCGGGTCCTGGTCACTCGCATCGACGGCAGTCCTGAGGTGGTCTTCCTCGTTCGCGTAGCGGGCGACGATGGCGGTTCGGGCTGGTTCATCAGCGCCTGTGAACTGGAATCGAAAGGGTATGTCACCATCCGCGCGGCAGACCTGTTGCGCGCCGCGACGCAATGGCGCAATGTCCTGAGCCTGCCGGCAGGATCGGTCGTGGTGATCGACCGTCGAAAGGCAACCGTGACGGTCTTTGGCTCGGACGACAACGTATCGCTACAAACCCCCGCTCCGACGGGACAACAGAGATGAGTTTCAGGAGAGTCCTGCGATGAGCGCTATTGAAGGCCGGGCCAAACTGGTGCAGGCCGGAAAGAAGATGTTGGCCGACTGGCAACAGACCAGAGAGAACTGGCGCGATGAGAACGCCCTGCAGTTCGAACAGAGGTACATGAAGCCTCTGGAGGCGAGCATCCGTGCAGCCGCTCTCGTGATGGAGCGGATGAACAGTGCTCTGGAAGGAGCCCGCCACGATTGCAGGAACAGTTCGGAACTCGGCCTATGAACGCTGACCTGGAAGCCTATCTTCGCAGTCCGGCAACGGCCGGCGACAATTATACCGACCTTCAGCGCCGGGCGCTGGCCGAGGCGATCCATCTGTCGGCCGAGACGGTCGAGCCCGTCGAGTCGCAGATCGAGTCGGAATATGAGATCGCCAGGAACAAGGCTCAGGAGCGCTTCGAGACCGACAAGGGACGTCTCGAACTGCACCGGCAGACTCGGAGCAGAGAGATCCAGGAGCGCCATGACGATCGCGTCGCAAGAATCCGCGCCGATCACGACAGGAAATTCGGCGAGATCAAGGTCGAGATGCAGCACCGGCACAAGAGAGTCACCCAGGCCGCCGTCGAACTGGAGCAGAAGGCCGAGAAGGAGCACCAAGACCGCGTCATGGTCGCCGAGTTCGTGGCCGAAGGCGCCATGGCCAGAGGCGACCAGAGACGCCAGGAGGCCGAATCGAAGGCCACCAACGCCCGCCTGCACCTCGATGGTCTGGCCGAGCAGGCGGCAAGGCTCCTGCGGCTCTATCGCCAAGGCCCTCTCAAAGCCGGTGAACCGGCCACCCCGCCGCCGGACACAGACTGCCTTTCTCAGCAGACTCTGGCCGAACAGCATCTCATGACACTGAGGCGTCTGTGGAGCGCCCAGGTCTTCGTCGGCGCGCGACCCGCGTTGCTGGCGGCAGGCGTGGTAGGCGTGGTCCTCATCCTGCTGACGATTCTATACGCCCTCAGGATTCCGGGGCTGCCGCCGGCAAAGGTAGCATATCCGATCGCGGCCGGACTCGGCCTGATCGCCGCCGGTCTCGCCGAGCGACTCCTCTGGCAAAAGGCCAGGTCGCAGGTGCGACGGACATACGCCGCGTTCCAGGAGGCGATCGCCGGCGCTCGGGACGCGATGGAACGGCGATACCGATCCACACTGGAGGATACCGAAACCGAGCTGCGCACCTCGGTCGAGAAGAAGGACGCCGAACTCAAACGGGCCCGCGAGATGTTCGAAATCGCCAAAGCCGGCATCTCCAAGCAGCGTCACACCTCGCTCAAAGAGATCGAGCACCGCCGCCAGGAAACGTTGGACCAGATCCAGAGAGAGCGGGACGAGGCCCTGAATCAGGCCCAGCAGGAATACGAACAGCAGCAGTCGGCGCTGGAGGAGGAATACCGCCAGAAGATGGCGGAGATTCAGCGACAATACGACGACCAGATGGCGGAATGCCGCAACCGATACGAGGCGTCCCGGCAGCGTCTCGAACGGCGATGGGATGAGGGACTTGCCTGCATCCGAACGCTGCTGAGCAGGGCCTGCGAACTGCGATCGCGGTGTCCGTCCGAATTCGATCCTTCCCCGACGCTTTCGGATGCGCCGGCTTCAAAGGACATGGGCATCGTCCGATTCGGCACGCTTGAACTGGATCTGGCGCCTTTGTCCAAATCGGTTCGGGCCCGTGCCGCCGAAACGCTGAACACTGCTGCGCCCGCGGAGATTCCGGCTGTCCTGGAATTCCCCCGACACTGCTCGATGCTGCTCCAATCGCAGCGCGAGGGACGAGAGAAGGCCATCGAAACCCTGCGTGCGACCATGGTGCGTGTGTTCACCTCCCTTCCGCCGGGCCGGGTCCGCTTCACCATCTTCGATCCGGTCGGTCTGGGCGAGAGCTTCGCGGGCTTCATGCACGCCGGCGACTACCTCGAATCGCTCGTCGGCGGACGCATCTGGACCGAAGCGGCCCAGATCCGACAGCAGTTGGAGGACCTGACCGGTCACATGGAGAACGTGATTCAGAAATACCTCCGCAACGAATTTGAAACGATCGAGCAATACAACGAGCAGGCGGGCGAGCTGGCCGAGCCGTATCGGTTTCTCGTCATCGCCGACTTCCCGGTGAACTTCAACGAGGAATCGGCCCGGCGTCTGAGCAGCATCATTCACAGCGGACCACGCTGCGGCGTCCACACATTGATCGCCTACGACGCCCGACAAGACCTGCCCAGCGGGATCGACATCGAGGATATCAGCGCCGGCAGCATCCACCTCATCTACGACAAGGATCGATTCATCTGGCGCGACCCCATTCTGAAGCGGTTCCCGTTGACGCCGGACAGGCCCCCTTCCGAGAGCGTACTGACCAACCTCATGCACGCCATCGGCAAGGCGGGCGCCAGCTCCGCTCGCGTGGAGGTGCCCTTCCAGACGATCGCGCCGACTGATGAGCAGCTCTGGTCGCTCGACAGCTCGCGAGAGCTGAGCGTTCCGCTGGGCCGGACGGGCGCGACGCGGCTGCAACGCTTCCGCCTCGGCTACGGTGTCGCCCAGCACGCGCTGATCGCGGGCAAGACCGGATCGGGCAAGTCCACTCTGCTGCACGTCATGGTGACCAACCTGGCGCTGTGGTATGGGCCCGACCAGGTCGAGCTGTACCTGATCGACTTCAAACAGGGCGTCGAGTTCAAGACCTATGTCACGAACCGCCTGCCGCACGCCCGCGCCGTCGCCATCGAGAGCGATCGCGAGTTCGGGCTCAGCATCCTCCAGCGACTGGACGCCGAGATGGCCTATCGGGGCAACCTGTTTCGCGACGCGGGCGTGCAGGACATCGCCGCCTACCGTAGCGCCACCGGAAAGACCATGCCCCGCACGGTGCTCATCGTCGATGAGTTCCAGGTGTTCTTCTCCGAGGACGACAAGCTCGCCCAGGACGCGATCGTTTTGCTGGAGCAGCTTGTCCGCCAGGGCCGGGCCTTCGGCATCCACGTGGTGCTCGGCTCGCAGACGCTCGGCGGCGCCTTCGGTCTGGCCCGCAGCACGATGGGCCAGATGGCGGTGCGAATCGCACTGCAATGCTCCGAGGTCGATTCGCAACTCGTGCTCGACGACGAAAACACCGCCGCGCGTCTGCTGTCGCGACCTGGCGAAGCCATCTACAACGACGCCGGCGGCGCCGTCGCAGGCAACAGCCCCTTCCAGGTGGCGTGGCTGAGCGATTCGGTTCGCGATTCGTACCTGAGCCGGATCGCGGCGCGCGATTTCAAGCCGGGCGAGCCCATGATCGTCTTCGAAGGCAACGTGGCAGCCGACATCCGCGAGAACCGCCCGCTGGTCGCCTGCATAGGGACAAATCGAGATGCACCCGTACCCGCTCCGAAGATCTGGCTGGGCTCGCCCGTCACGATCAAAGAGCCGACGGCTGTGGTGCTCCGTCGTCAGAGCGGAGGCAACGTCCTGATGGTCGGCCAGCGCGACGAGGCGGCGATGAACCTGATGACCGCCGCGATGGTCAGCCTGGCAAGCCAGCTTCCATCCCAAGGTCCATCGTCGCTCGAATTCGTGGTTCTCGACGGCAGCCCACCCGACTCGCCCCGCGCCGGAACGTTCGAGCGCGTGGCCTCGGCCCTGCCGCACGCCTGCCGTGTTGTCGCCTGGAACGACGTCGCCGCCGTCATCGGCGAACTGAGCCGGAAGGCCAATCAGCGCGTCGAAGCCGATCGAAACGACGACGCCACGGTGGCCTTGCTCATCTACGGCCTACAGCGATATCGCATGCTCCGACGCAACGAGGATGCCTTCGGGTTCTCGATGAGCGATGAAGAGGCGGCCCCACGCCCGGAGGTGCAGTTTGCCGGCCTTCTGCGCGAAGGAGCCGCCGTCGGCATTCACGTCATTACCTGGGCCGATACGCTCGGCACTCTGGAGCGAACGTTCGATCGCCAGACCATCCGCGAATTCGACCATCGCATCCTGTTCCAGATGAGCGCCTCGGATTCGAGCACGCTGATCGATTCGCCCATCGCCAATCAACTCGGCTTCCATCGCGCCCTGCTCTATAGTGAAGAACAGGGCGGCCTGGAGAAGTTCCGCCCCTACGCCGCACTGACCGAAGACTGGCTCGCCCATATCGCCAGGCAACTGGCCGGCAACACAACCTGTCAATGAAGGAGAAGAACGTGTTGGAACGCAAAGGATTCGTCGCCATCGGCCTGCTGTCGCTGATAACGCTGGCCGGCTGCACCGGCTCAAACGGGACACCGAAACAGGCCGGCTTTGTCGCCCTGTTCGATGGGAAGACTTTCGCGGGCTGGGAAGGCTCGCAGGAGGTCTTCCGCATCGAGGACGGCGCCATCGTCGGCGGGACACTCGCGGCGAAGGTCGCCCACAATGAGTTTCTGTGCACGCTGGCGTCGTACGACGATTTCGAGTTGCGTCTGCAATTCAGACTCCTCGGCGAAGACGCCAATGCAGGCGTCCAGATTCGCAGTCAACGCGTGCCCGACCACCATGAGGTCAGCGGCTATCAAGCCGACATGGGCCAGCAGTACTGGGGCTGCCTGTACGATGAGTCACGCCGCAACAAGGTGCTGGCCTGCCCGGAGCCGGCCAAGATCGCCGAGGTAGTTCGCAGCGGCGAATGGAACGACTACATCATTCGCTGCGAAGGCAAGCGGATTCAGCTCTGGGTCAACGGCGTGCAGACGGTCGATTACACCGAGCCGGACGGTGCGATCCCGCAGACCGGCATCATCGGGCTCCAGATCCACGGCGGCCCGCCCAGCGAAGCCTGGTACCGGAACATCCGGATCAAATCCCTCTGACACCCTCCTGCGAAGGTCTGCCACACAGAATCGGAGAGGTCGACTATGCTCATGCATCATGCAACGAACCTGCGAAACGGCATCCAGCCGCGTTGGATCGCACGAGTGCTCTGCACGTCCTTCGTGTGGCTGTTTCTGACGTCGGCGGTGGGCGCGGCGACCCGCCTGGAGGGACGCATCGTCGACGATGCGAACGGCCAGCCGCTGGCGGCGCGCGTCGCGGTCACGGATGCCGATGGGAAGTTCGTCGAGATTCACGGCCGGCACGAGCACGTCGAGTACCTGGGCAAGCGATGGTGCTACGTCGATGGCTCGTTCGCCCTGACGATTCCCAGCGACGGCGTCTCGCTTGAAATCCGCCGGGGGTTCGAGACCCTGCCTTTGACGGCCAAGATCGCCGGCCAGGCATCGAATAAAAAGGTCGAGAAGACCTTCCGCCTTCGCCGCTGGATCGACATGGGCGCCAAAGGCTATGTCAATGGCGACATTCACGCCCATCTGCCTGTCCCCAAGGTGGCCCATCCACAGATGCGGGCCGAGGACCTCAACACGCTGACCCTGCTGTACCTGCCGGACACCGAGTCCCCGATTGCGACGAACCGCTGCTTTACGGGCAAGCTCGATGCCTGCTCGACGCCGGGCTGCGAGATCTACGTTGGTCAGGAACTCCAGGAGTGGCAGATGGGCCACGTGGCGCTGTTGGGCCTGACGTCGCTGGTACCTGGCTATCCCCATGCCGGCGGTTCGCTGGAGCATTGGAAGGGCTTTCCGCAGTGGGACCTGATCCGGGCCCTCCGCGCGACGCGCGAGCAGAACGGCACGATCTTCTGGTCGCACATCTCGTCGCTGCCCGGCGCCGAATTGCCCGTGGCCCTGGCCCTGGGCCTCGTCGACGGGGTCGAACTGATCACTTGGAGCGACCCGACGCAGTTGCCCAACCATTGGGGCCCGTGGGAGGATTCGGGCTTCTCGCAGGCGGAGTTTCCGGTCATGCGGAGTATGGACCTGTACTACCAGTTCCTCAACGCCGGGTTCCGCCTGCCGATCGCCGCCGGCACCGACAAATTCGAGGAGGAGATTCCTCTGGGCAGCAACCGGACGTACGCCCGCGTGACGGGGACGCCGGGCTATGACTCCTGGTTGGCGGCGGTCAAGGCCGGTCGCGGCTTCGTCACCAACGGGCCGATCGTCGAGTTCGACGTCGCCGGCAGCGAGCCGGGCGACGTGGTCGAGTTCCAGGGGACCAAGACGGTCACGGCCCGCGCGCGAGTCCGCTCGATCCTGCCGATCAACACAATCGACATCGTTATGAACGGCCGCAAGGTCGGCCATAAAACGGTCCCGCTGCTGCGGCAGGACCCGCCCGCCGACGGCATCTATTCACTCGAGGTCGAGGCGACGGTCGAGCTGGCCGACAGCGCCTGGCTGGCCGCCCGCGTGAGCGATCATCCGGACCTGCTCCATCGCATCCTGCCGAGGGGCCTGTCCGTCTTCGCCCACACCAGCCCGGTCTATTTCCTCAAGGACGGCCGCAAGGTCCGCCAGCCCGCCTCGATCGCCTACCTGCAGAAATACGTCCAAGGCACCCTCCACTGGCTCGCCACCCGCCCGGATTTCACCCTTGAAGAGGACCGCCAGGCCGCCCAACAAGCCGCCCAGCAAGCCCTCCAGTTCTACAGAGACCTTTAACCCGCTCGAAGTGCATCCATAGGGGCGTGAGGCTCCGAAGCGCAGAGTGGGGCGTACGGCTTGTACGGCACCCGCTTCTTCCGTTTCTGATTCTCTTGATCTGAGCGTCTACAGGAGGAACTAACCCTTGACCTTGGCGTGATTGTGTGATTCGGCACTCAGAATCTGACGCATGGTGTGGGCAAAACTCCGGGGGAGACGCATACTGGTCTCATCAACAGGCTGCATTTTTGCCACTATCTCCTCAACCGGGTCAGAGCGACGTGCCAACTGTTTGCGTGAGAATGCAAGTAACCTCTTCACAATGCTCATTACTGGCACCTCCTGATAGTTCTTATTGCGCCGCCATTCTTGAGAGACTGCACTGTGAAAGCGAGTGATTCCGCTATGGTATCGGCCAGAAATCGAACGCAATCAACATGCTTCCTGGAAAAGACTCGTTCGCTACGGGAGGTCACGTACAGAAGTCCCAGCATCGACTGCCTTTTTCCGTCCCAACCATTTGTTGGGCCGACCATCATCGTAACGATCTCGTCAGGGTACTTTTCTTCGTTGCCCGTGAGTTGAAATGCCCCGATCTTTGCCGCAGCCTCAATGTCGTTGTACTGCAGAATGCCTTTGCAGTCATGATCATGCAAAAACCTAGGAATTCCACGGTTGGCGGGAATATCTTCGGTCGTATATTGACGATCTTGACTCAGACCGTGTGATCGGCCAAGGGTTTTGTAGACGTACCGTTGCCCGCCGTCATCACCATCAACTTCGACAGCAACTCGGATAGCGCAGCTGATCGTCGAGTCGCGGGTCAGAGATTTGAAATATTCCCTGGTGTACTCGCAGATACGGTCCATGTGCTCACAGAAACTCGCGAGTACCACCTCTTCTCTGTCTATGTTCTTCAGTTCTGCCTTCTTGAACATCCTCGTCTCGTGATCACGTAAGTAGTGGGCTAACTCATGAAGTTGACCCTTTATCTCCAGTGACCGCTTGACCCTTCGGCGTAGATAAAGGAAGCCTCCTGTCGAGAGGAGGCCAGTCACCAGAGCTACAGCCACAAACGCCGCCGTCGTATTGATTGCGATAGTGTCCGGAATCGACGAAGGCCACCACCATGGAGCGCTGGTCATAAGCGCAATAGTGACTCCAAGGGTGAGGCCAATGCCGCTCAGTCGCGAAAGAAAGCCGAGCACGCCACTCTTCCATGCCGATCTGCCTTCTGTATAGTGGACGACGCAATCAGGAGTTGAGATCAACCGCAACGAAACTCTCCCCAATAGAATCCCCAGGTGACGCATGCGGGCATATCAGTTTCCTCCTGTATCGTATAGAGGAAATGCCTGCACCCGATGCGGTGTCCGAGGCTGCCATGCTCGGTCTCGCAATTCCGCAAACATGTGACCTGCCATCGCAATTGCACATTATGAGGATGCCACGCACCATCTATCCCGAGTGTCTCCCATCCACCACCGTCTCATCGCTGATGCCAACGCCACAGTTGAAATCATCTTATGATCGACGCAATCCCATCTAGATGCAAGGCAAAAGGGGCGGTCAACAGCAAAAAAGTCGCGTCCCCGTGTCAGAAGCCCAGTTTGCACGCGAGAAAAATGGGCCCTGATGAGCCACGTTGTCACGGGAAAGATCCCTTGGTATCGCCGAACGTGTAAGGGGGCTTTTCATCTTCCATGTCGCGCAGGGCCGAGGCGAGAGAGAACTGTGACCAGGCGGCGTCTTCGGTATCCTGGCTGGGGTCGGTTTGTCGGGATTCGAGGGACTTGACGAAATCGAGGACCTCGCGCTGTACCGATTCCAGCAGGGCTTTGAGATGCTCCACAATGGCTTGCGCTGTCGTCATGGCCACGGCCTCCGAAAGATATCACGATTGTAGCTCCCCTGGGGGCGGTAAGTCAAGTGTGCATACGGAGATATGTTCGAAGCCCCCTTGCTGGGGTCTGCCTTCGCCCACACCACTGCCCCGTTTCGCGGCACTCAGGACGAGAGCTTGGCGCTGGCGAGGCGGTTGAGGCTGACGTTTTCCTCGGCGGCTTCGAGGGCGAGGCGTCGATGGACCTCCGGCGGGACACGGACCATGAACTTGCCGCTGTATCGCCGGCGGCTCAGCGGTTCGGGAACAGCTTCTCCGTTGGCTTTCATGTCGTCGA
>JAAYBA010000171.1 GCA_012719085.1 Planctomycetota bacterium | reverse complement strand
GGACTCGCTCGCGACGATGCTGGCCCATCGCATCCCGGCCGGCGTCGGCAGCCGGGGCAAGCTCGAATTGTCGCCCGGCGAGATGGACGACATGCTTCGCGGCGGGGCGCACTGGGCGGTCTCGCGGGGCTACGGCATGCAGGAAGACCTCGCTCGCATCGAGGAGAACGGCCGAATGAGCGGCGCCGAGCCGCGATTCGTCTCCGATCACGCCAAACAGCGACAGAAAGACCAGATTGGCACGCTCGGTTCGGGCAATCACTACCTCGAAGTCCAGCGCATCTCGGCGATCTACGACGCGACGATTGCCGAGGCGTTCGGACTGCGCCTGAACGACATCGTCTTGATGATCCATTGCGGCTCGCGGGGTCTGGGCCATCAGGTGGCGACCGATTTCCTTCCGCGCATGGTCAAGGCGGCTAAGAACGAAGGCATCGAGTTGCCGGAGAAAGAACTGGCCTGTGCGCCGATCAAGTCCGACCTCGGCAGGCAGTATTACGGTGCGATGAACGCGGGCATCAACTGCGCTGCGGCCAACCGACAGGTTTTGACGCATCTGGTCCGCCAGGTGTTCTGCGATGTCCTGCCCAAGGCCGAGGTCAAGTTGCTCTAAGACGTCTCGCACAACACCTGCAAGGTCGAGGAACACGTCGTCGACGGCAAGCCGAAGAAGCTCTACATCCATCGCAAGGGCGCGACGCGAGCGTTCGGGCCGGGACATCCGGCGCTGCCGGCGGACCTGCAGCAGACCGGCCAGCCTGTCCTGATCGGCGGGACCATGGGCACGTCCTCGTACATCCTGGCGGGCACGCGAACGGGCATGGAGCTGTCGTTCGGCTCCTGCTGCCACGGGGCGGGCCGCGCCATGAGCCGCAAGCAGGCCACCCAGCGATGGCACGGCAAGGACGTCGTCATGCACCTGGCGCAGAAGGGCATCGTGATCAAGGGCGCCTCGCTGCGGGGCGTCGCCGAGGAGGCCCCCGGCGCGTACAAAGACGTCACCGCCGTCGTCAACGCCACCGAGAACGCCGGTCTGGCCAAGAAGGTCGCCCGCCTCGAACCGCTGATCTGCGTCAAGGGGTGATCTGCTCCCGCGTTCCCCGACTGTCGCCAGAGGGATCTTGCCCCACGCATTCGATGTCGTGTCGCCCTTGCTGAAGGCGGATCGGTGGGTTAGAATCCTTTCTTGCGGCCGGGAGGTACTGGGCCGCACAGCCGCTGGAAATGAAAGGAGCGCCACCATGCAGACACGTCGATCCTCGAAAACAGTAGTCTTCTCTTTCCTCGTGTTCCTCTGTCTCCTGTTTGGCACGCAGGCATTGGCCGCCGAGCCGTTGGCGACGTTTACGGTTCGGGCGGGCGAGCACACCCGCGTGGACACGCCGGTATCGGCGCCGCTGGTCGGGCTGACCGACATGGCGTCGCTGCGTCTGGAAGAGGTCAAGGGTTCACAGCGCGTCGCGGTGCCTGCCCAGGTCGAGCCGGGTCCAACCCCGAGGTTGTGGTGGGTTCTCAGCGGCACGACACCGGCCGGACAGAGCCGGGTATTCGAGCTGGTTCGCGGCACACCGGCGACGGACGGTCTTGTCACGGCGGTCAAGGGTGACAAGGCCCTCGATCTTCAACTCGGCGGCGCCAACATCCTGCGTTATAACCATGCGGTCGTCCCGGCCCCGAAGGACATCGGACGCATCCCGGAGACGCGGCGGCCGCTCTACGACCGCAGCGGATTCATCCACCCGCTCTGGTCTACCAAAGGCTCGGTGTTGACCGAGATCCATCCGGCGGACCACATCCACCACATGGGGCTCTGGATGCCCTGGACCCACACGCAATTCGAAGGCAGGATGGTCGATTTCTGGAACGTCGGCGACGGGACTGGAACCGTTCGCTTCGCGAAGTATCTGTCTACAACCGACGGTCCGGTCTTCGGCGGGTTCCAGGTCGAGCAGGAGCACGTCGCCCGCAAGACCAGCAAGGGCGAGCAGGTGATCCTCAACGAGGTCTGGGATGTCCGCGCCTACAATGTGGGCGGGCCCGAGAAGGGGTACTGGCTGATCGACTTTGAGTCCACACAGCGGTGCGTCGCCGATGAACCGCTCATTCAGGATCAGTATCGCTACGGCGGGTTCGGCTTCCGCGCCACTTCGAAGTGGAAGGGCCAGACCGCCGCCTATCTGACCAGCGAGGGCAAGGGCCGCGACGGCCACGGCACCCGCGCACGATGGTGCGACACGTCGGGCAGGATCGACGAGTGGGAAGGTGTCACGTTCTACAGCCATCCGCAGAATTTCCAGCATCCTGAGCCGATGCGGATCTGGCCGGAGCTGGACAACTACATCTTCTTCAACTTCTGCCCCTCGCAGGCGGAGCCCTGGGAGATGAAGCCCGCGGAGGATCACGTCTTCCGCTACCGGATGTACGTGCACCAGGGCAAGGTCGTGGTGGCGGACGCCGAGCGCATCTGGCAGGACTACGCCAATCCGCCGCAGGTGGACGCGAAGTTCGGCCGGCCGGACAATGCGATCGTTCTGTTCGACGGGACCGACTTCTCAAACTGGGAACGGGACGGTGGGGGCGAGATCCGCTGGAAGCGGGCCGACGGCGCGATGCAGGTCGTCCCGGGCAGCGGCGGCCTCGTGACGAAGAAGCCCGTCAAGGACTTCGTGATGCACGTGGAATTCCAACTGCCGACCGACCCTCAGGATCGGGAACGCGGCAACAGCGGGGTTTACATCCAGAGACGTTACGAGGTCCAGATCATCAACTCGTACGGCGAGGAACTGGAGTTCGCTGGATGCGGATCGATCTACCGCTTCAAGGCGCCGGACTACAACGTCTGCAAGGCGCCCGGCGAGTGGCAGAGCTATGACATCCGCTTCCGTGAGGCCCGCTACGACGGGGACACCAAGGTGGCCGACGCCCGCGTCACCGTCTATCACAACGGCGTACTGGTCCACGACGACGTGGCGGTCCCGAACAAGACCGGCGCCGGCCGGCCCGAGGGGCCCGAGCCGCTGCCCATTCTGCTCCAGGATCACGGCAGCGCCGTGAGCTTCCGCAACATCTGGATCGCCCCATTGGATTCCGACGGGATGTCGTTTCGCGACAATGCCGGCCGGTCGCTCGATGTGCTCGCCGACGGGAAGCCGCTCTTGCGATATATGTATGACTTTGATTCCTCGACGTCGCAGCGGCGTTTCGAGACGTACAAGCCGTTTCTGCATGTCTATGACGGGATGCAGCGGCTGACCAACGGCCCGGATGGCCAGAGCGAGTATCTGGCCGACGGGATTCAGTTTCCGCACCATCGCGGAGTCTTCGTTGGCTGGAACAAGATTGGATTCGAGGGCAAGCGGTACGATCTGTGGCACATGCCCAACGTCGCCCAGGTGCATCAGCGGTTCGAGGAGAAGTCGGCCGAGGGGAATGTCGCTACGTTCGTCTCGGTGGTCCACTGGAACGACCCGGACGGCGAGCCCGTCCTCGTGGAACGGCGGCACATCACCGCCCGTCGGCTCGACGACCCGACCGTCGTGCTGCTCGATTGGCGTAGCGACCTGACGGCTGTGCGCGGCGATGTAGCGCTCGACGGTGACCCGGAGCACGCCGGCGTGCAGTACCGCGCGCACAACGACGTGGGGACCGGGCCAAACGAGGACAGGGCCCAGTATCTGTTCCATCGTGATGGGATCGATCCGCGCACGGACAAGGACCTGCCGTGGGTGACGTTGTCCCATGGCCTGGCGGGCCGGCGCTATTGGGTCCAGCAGATGAACCACCCGGACAATCCGAAGGAGACGGTCTTCTCCGCCTATCGTGACTACGGTCGCTTCGGCGCGTTCTTCACCGGGACGATCGACAAGGACCGTACGCTGACCCTGCGCTACCGCTTCCAGATCGGCCGGGGCCCGACCCCATCACGGCAAGAACTCGCCGCTCGCTACGCAGAGTACGCGAGTCCACGGTGAGCCCAAGCCCTTCGAACCGGCGCGTGCGTCAGTAGTCCTCTACGATGAGGTGGGGAATATGCCTGAAGTGCCGGGCGTTGCGCGTGATGAGCGAATGGCCGTGGACCATGGCTGTGGACGCGATCAGCACGTCCATATCGCCGGCGGGTTTGCCGATCTGCTGGAGAAAGCCGGTGATCGAGCCGAAGACGCGCGCCGCCGCATCGTTGAACTCCAGCACCTCGAATTCACGTAGCAGAGCGCCGATGGCCTGCTCGTCGTCTTTGGGACGCGTGGACCTGGCCAGGCCCACGTAGAGTTCGGCAACGTTGAAGCGGGTGGTCGTCAGTGCTTGTCCTTTTTCGGCCAGTTCCTCGATTTTGCGCACGGCCTGACGCTTGCGGGCCGAGCGCCTGCTGAGCAGATCGATCAGGATGGTGGTATCCAGACACGCCATTACCGTTTCCGCCGGGATGGACGGCGTCGTTTCTCAACGTGCGATTCGATGGCGGCCGCTGCTTGGTCGCTGATAGGCTTACGGCCGATCCGCTTGAGGAATTGCGGTACGTCCAGCGGCTTGCCCACCACCCGCTTGATCACCTGGCTGAACGACTCGGTCTCCCGCTGCACCGCCTTGAGCCGCTCGTACGCCTCCAAGTCAATGCTGATCGTCTTCGTCGCCACAGGGGCACTCCTTTCGAGCATACACATACATGCATGTACATGATACAGTCCGCAGCATGGCCTGCCAAACCAATTCCTGCCGCCCCAGGTCATGGGGGTGTACTGCGTGTGTGTAGGTAGGTTCCTGCCAAGCCCAGGAAGAAATCGTGTAGGATGGGCTTCAGCCCATGCTGTATCAGCCGCATGGGCTAAAGCCCATCCTACCGGCT
>JAAYBA010000170.1 GCA_012719085.1 Planctomycetota bacterium | reverse complement strand
CGGCATTGACATCCGGCGTTCCCGACGGCAGTATGATCCGATCGGTCGGGAAAAATGCGCATGACCAAACAAGCCGGCAGACGGATGCAGGGTGCGCCACAAGACCAGTGATCGTGCAGGGCCGGGCAATCATGGGGGCCACATTGACGAGTCAACAGTTGTGTCAGGGACTGAGCGCCGCGACGGTGGGGCGTTTGATCAGCGGCTTCGGCGAACGGGACACGTCGCTGTATCGCCAGGCCGTGGTCGATCTGGACGAAATGGTGCGGACGTGTCGCGTCACGTTTCGGCCTCTGCCCAAGGGCTATCGCAACCAAGCCGTGATGGAGTTGCGCGAGGATCTGGAGCAGGCGCTGCGTCGAAGCGGCGTTGATGTGGTGCCGTGGGAAAGGGCGGCGGTCCCGTTCCGCCAGAAGCTATTCCTGCCCATCCTGCATCGCCCGTACCATGTGATGATGCGGGCGGTCCACGGGGGCGTTCACGCGGTCTTCGACGTGGAGCGGCCTGTCTCGCCGGTCCGGCGGCTGGGCATCGGTGCGGTCGAATCGCTCTATCGCCTCACCTGCCTGCTTCGGCCGAACGTTCGACGGGGCTCCGTTATGTCCATCGGCCGTCTGAGTATCTGGGCCGACGACCACGTGGCCAAATATCTGCAGGACCACAGCCGGACCCAGATCGTGACACTTGCCGAGTTTGACTCCCGGCTGGTCGATCCGCAACTGCCCTACGATCGGCGGGTCGGCCTGGGGCTGACGGTCCTGGCCCGCCTGTTCTCGCAGATCGTCATCGGGGTTCACGGCGGGCGCATCTCGGTGCTGAACATGAACCTGACGGACTCGGTGGTCCGGCGCGATGAGCTGGATGCATTCGTACGCGGCTGCCTGGTCCCCAAGCTCTTTCTGCCGATCGCGCCGCTGCTGCCCAGCCAGTTCGAGGTCGGCCGCTACGACCCACGCGCGACCGATTCGGCCGGCAAGCTGATCGATCTGAGTGAATCGCTCGGGCGTCTCGGCTTGCTGCCGGGCGTCGAGGCGGTCAGTGGCCTGCTGCGCCGCCGCTCGCGTCGTGACATGGCCCGGGCCATCATGCTCGGCCGCACCGGCGTATCATTCGGCTTCATCGCCTTCATCGAGCCGCCACACTACGTCGGCCCTGTGGAGATTTCAGAGAGGCAGTGGCGCGATCTGCCGCCGAGCCCTGTGTATTCGCCCGACGAGATCCGGCGCAATGCCCAAGGCCGCCTCTACGCGAAGATCCAATCGAACGGCATCACCGTCTTTCGCCAGGTCCCCGATCTGTGGATCGCCAGCAGCCGCTCCGGATGCGACAAGTCGCACCTGCGGCTCGATCGCGACGTGATCCGCATCGGCTACAACGGACACCTGCGCATCGAACGGCCGGATCAGGCCTCGGCGGCCGACGACGTCAACCCGTCGTACGATATCCGCGTGATGGTGGCGACGGCGCTGGCGACGGCGTTGTACGCGCCGCATCTGCTGGCCGCCGGCGCGCCGCTGTT
>JAAYBA010000169.1 GCA_012719085.1 Planctomycetota bacterium | reverse complement strand
TCGACAGCGAGGCGTTTGCCGAAACCGCCGGTGAGGCCTTGCTGGATGTCGTAGCGGCGGCCCAGGCGTCGGACGACGTCGCCGGCGCGTATGCCCAGATGACCAACCAGCTTCAGACGTCGGTCTCAAGTGCGGCGTCCGGTGTGACCTCCAGTGTAAACAGCAGTCTGAGCCGGCGCATGCAGGACGCTCGCACCGCCACGCGTGAAGGTCTCAACGACCGGGCGACCGGGCCGTTGCTGGCATCGCTGTCGCCGACGGTGGCGCGCGATCCTTCCGACGCCGGCTGGCAGGGGTATCTCCAGGGATACGGACGATGGGGCGATCGAGATGACGCCGGCGGTGTCGTCGGGTACGATTATGATACCTATGGCACTCTTCTGGGCGCCGAGAGATTCCTCGGCGAGAGCGGACTGCTCGGCGGCTCCATCGGCTATGGCCGTACGGATGTGGACAGTGCCGACAGCCTGTCGGCAATGGACATGGACTCACTGACGACATCGCTCTATGGCACGTGGTTCAACCATGACTACTATCTCGGCATGACCGTCGGCTACGGCTATCACAACGTCGACGAGATGCGCGATCTGCGTTTCGCCGGGCTTCGTGCCAAAGGCGATTTCAAGGCGCACACCTTCTCGATTGCGCCCGAGGTCGGCAAGCTGCTTCGGTACAAGTCCTTTGGGATCGAGCCGTACGCCGGGCTGAACTACACGCACTTCCGTCACCAGAGCTATACCGAGACAGGGGCCGACGCCGCCAATCTATCGGTCAACAGCGATACCGACGACAACCTGGCCCTCGAACTGGGGACGCGGCTCCGCAAGACGTGGGTCTTCGACAATGGCAGCTACGTGGCGCCCCAGTTGCGGTTCGCCTGGCGGCACGACTTCGGCGATGAGACCAACAACATCGCACGGCTGGCGGGCGCCGAGACCTCGTTCAAGACCACGGGCATCTCCGTTGTCAACGACGTCTTCAGCGTCGGGGCCGGCCTGAACTGGCGGATCGACAAGTCCAAGATGGTCTATGCCCAGTACGACGCCGAATTCGGTTCCGGGTACGATGCCCACACCCTCCAGGCGTCCATCAAGGTGCAGTTCTAAAACCAACCGCGACCAACGTGGAAGTGGACGGCCGCGAATGAGGCGGCCGTCCACTTGCCCGTCGCCCGGCCCTGCCCGGGCCCGCCACCATCCCGCTGGCCATTTGCGATTGACGAATCCCACCCTCGTACCGTGGGCCTCGGCCCGCCGATCGTGACCGGCCGTCTCAAGGGGCTTCTTCCACCGAGAGCACCTCCCCTGAATTCCTGTCAATGAGAATCCACAAGCCTCCTTCGGGTATGGGTGGCTGGTGCCAGTATATCACCGCCTGGAAGTCACGGCCCTCCAGTTCTGGCCAGGGTCCCCGCGCGACATCCCGCCAATGCGAGTTTCCCTCATCGTACTCGACGTGCATCTTCTCAGGGGTTTGCCCATGACGCCGGGCCGCGTTGTTGGCAACCTTGATGACCTGCTCCTTCGAAAGCGCCGCTTGTCTCGTTTCCATGGCCGCTCCTGAGTCGGCGCTCTGGGCTTGCTGTCCACGTCTTGCTGCATCCGGCCGCTCACAGGATGTCATCAAGAGACATCCGGCACACAAGAACAGCACGATCAGGTGTGTCTGCCTTTCCGCCGAGGTCCTCATAGTTCAAATACTCCCGTAAGATGGGCTTTGGCCCATGCGGAATCCTGCTTCTATTTCCAATGGAGAGTGTGGAGTTCTTGTTCGGTACGGATGAATTTCACGGTGCCGTCGTTGAGCAGCACGCAGCCACCTTGGGCGTCGTGGTTGTCGAACGTGAACAGCTCCGGCCCGCCGTGCTGATTCCACCCCGCCTTCGTCTCAAACAGCAGCACCATCTCCCTTGGCGAATCCGCCCCGCAATTCGAGTTCATCGCATAGTGACATCGACCTTCGCCCGCACCAGGACATTGATATGCCTTCACAGTATGTTCAGCAATCTGGAAGACGCACAGCATAGCATCGCACCATCTCTCGGAGGACGGATATGCCACCTGCTCCCGAGGAGACGTATCCTCAATAGCCAATCGCCCAATTTGGCGATAAAGACGCAGGCGATACCAGAGCTTACTGAGATTGGCTGCACATTCGACACGAAGCCGAATAGGCTCCACCCAGTCTACCGCCGATGTGATGGCTCTGACACTACTAAGCGTCGGAAGAGACTGATAGCAGTGCCCTTCATCGGTCACAACGGCCATGTCACCATAGATGCTGAAAGACGTTATGCGCTCGTGTCCTTGGTAACAGACGACATGCGCCAGAGTACTTCGTCCACCGAAGGCACACCCGCTGCAGGTGATCCAGCCATTCGCCTTGCCGACTTCGTCGATCAACGCACCGATCGAGATGCGATCCTCAAGAAGAAGTACCTTCTGCATTTGCAGATGCTGTCGATCAGCGGAAGTCAAAACGCTCTGTTGGATGGGATGAGGAAAGAGATATTCGAGCATGGAAGGTCGATAGTGAATCTCCGCTCTTGTACAATCCTTGAGGCCCTCTACGGCGAAGTCTACGAATCCGACGTCTTCCACATAGGGCACATGCAGGTGTTCAATGCTCGCCTGCAGGAGTTGCTCCCCTTCAAACATCTGATCCGTCCAAGGGACCACGACCTGCTCGTTTCTATCCGGAACGATCTCGTTGAGTCTATTAAAGTATAGCGGATCGCCAAACCAACCAATGGTGTCGGTCGGATAGCCCATGTCGTCGACATGTTCCCTTTCAGGAGCCCTCGCAGCGTCCTCAAGCATGTGGGCGATCGTTGCCGGCAGATCCCCCGAGTAGTAACCGATCTCAATGCGGAGTTGCTTGACGTACTTGATCGTCTCATCTCTCCTTCGTGCTGACAAGATGATACGATGCGGACGAACGGGCAGAGCGAAGAATACAGTTTCCTCCCGGCTGACTCCCCTCGGTATGCGAACGAAGCGGCCAAACACCTGTTCGCCAAACCCGGCTATCGGAACATCCAGGCGCCTGCGCACCAAGAGAGTCTCACCATCTTCGCTCATGGCCACTTCAGAACTGAAGCGAGGAACATTGGAGCCAAGGCCCTGGCAAAGCCATGCCTCCCGATCCGAATCATTGCGGATTTGATAGCTCACCTCAAGAACCTTATCGGTGACATCCAACTTGGTCAGCACGAACGTCAGTGGCAGCGATGGACTTTCACATTCGGTGCGACCATGTACTTCAGCGTCCATCGCAAGGCCGTTCAGGATACATATGGCCAAAGCAACGGTTCTGGCTCCATGGTCACAGGTTCTTCCTTTCCTTGATCTCGATGCCTCATTGCGACTCTCTCTGTCAGTCATCCAAACCCCTTTCGCTGTCCAGCGGTTTCGCGAAGACTTTGGCATGGGCGTTCATGGGTGTTTTGGGGAGGCACCTCGGTTTCGGGTCTTCTCTTCGGTTGGGCGTTTATCCGGCAGGTCCATTGGGGGGCCATGCGAGACGCAGGCTCGTCGGCCGCCGCGTGGAGCGGATTTGCCGGATTGTGGGAGCCTTCGCGGGCATGAAACGTCCCTTCGCACATCAGGATGCAGGGTACAGACAGACCGGCGAATTGTCAAAGCCAATGTCGCGAATCGCGGGCTGAGAAGGGGGTCTTGTTGAAGAACAAAGCCAATTTCCGGCGGCCTTGCGATCGCATATTGAGCCCGGAGCGTAGAATTGGGATCGGTATGGTATAATACGTTGTATTGGGGCGGTTGGTGCCTCTGCAAGGATCAGGAAACGGAGGAAATGATGGGTGGGCTTGTTGTTGTGAAAGAGGGGGCAAGAAGGCAAGGGGCAGGGGGGCGTCGGGCGAGGTGGTCAGTCGGTGGTCTGGTTCTGGCCTTGGTGGTGTGTCTGTTGTCCGGCCCGGCCCGCGCTGAGCCGTTGGAGCTGTGCGAGTACGGCAAGACGCAGATCGTCTTCCCGGACGACCCGTTCGAACATCGCCAATACATCGGCATGTCCAATCTGGGCTGGGTCAAGTTCACGCTGCTGACCGAGCCGTACGACCCGAATGTCGTGTACTTCCAGGACAGTGGGCATTTCCCGCTGCACTACGACTTCGTCTCCGAGTGCCTGGGTCCGTTCGTCGGGATCAGCCCGCAGGAGTTCGACCGCATCACGCTGTACGCCGAGGACCAGCAGATGATTCTCGGCGCCGTGGTCACGCCGCCGAGCGGTTTCGGCGTCAGCGCCCCGATCCAGGAATACGGGATTCAGTTCGTGCGGCATGACCCCTTCACCCGCGAGGAGGTCGCAGAACTGTTCGCGAAGGTGGCCGCCGCCGTCAGCAGCGATCCAAACGTTCGGGCATTCTACTTCCCCTCCTACGAGCAGTCGCAGGTGGCTCAGGCCAATGCCGAGTGGTTCGCCGAGCGGGGCATGCCCGTCAGCTCGCCGTCGCGCTGGATTCGGGGCAACGCAATCTACTCGCAGGGCTGGACGCTGGGCCGCCTGAAGTACGTCGCGCCGGACGAGATCGACTCGGCCTACAGCCGGGGCGAACTGCGCGCCGCCGACGTCCTGCTGACTGACGCCGTGCCCGCCGAGATCCCCGTCCTGGCGGGCGTCATCACGCTGACAGCCTCGACGCCCAACAGCCACGTGGCGATCCTGGCCAACACCTACGGCATTCCTTTCGTGCACCTGGCCGAGCAGGTCGATCGGCAACAGGCTCTCGATCTGGTGGGCCGGCGGGTCGTGTTGCGGGCCTACGATCGCTACGGGCGGACCCTGCTGAATCTGGTTGACGCCGAGGATACGATGACCGACGAGCAGGCCGCCGAGTTCCTCGCACTCAAGCAGGCCCCTTTGCTGGCGATCCAGCCCGTCGAACCGCTGGGCCGATACAGTGCCCCAGTCGATTCACTCGGTCCCGACGACATCCGCCACTTCGGCGGCAAAGCAGCCAATTATTCGATCCTGCGCCGGGCCGTTCCCGGCAACTCCCGCGTCGCGATGGCTTTCTCTTTCGACCTGTGGAACGCGTTCCTCGACCAGACGCTTGCTGGCGGACGGACGTTGCGCGAGGAGATCGCCTTGCGCCTCTCGGGCTTCAGCTTCCCGCCGGCATCCGTCGCGGAGGTGGAGTATGAACTCGAACGGATTCAGGACCTCTTCAAGGACGACGGGGCGACAGCGTTCTCGCCGGCCCTGGAGGAAGCGGTGATCGAGGCCCTGACCGATCCGGCGTACGGCTTCGATCCCTATCAGAAAATTCGTTTCCGCAGCTCCACAAACGTCGAGGACAGCGAGCACTTCAGTGGGGCCGGGCTCTACGACAGCTACAGCGGCTGCCTGGCCGACGACCTGGACGGCGATGGTTCCGGGCCGTGCCACTGCGATCCGACCGAATCGAAAGAGCGCGGTGTCTTCCGCGCGATCCGCCGGGTCTTCGCCAGCTTCTACAACAAGAATGCCTATCTGGAGCGTTTGCGTCACGGCCTGTCCGAAGACGAGGTGGGCATGGCGATCCTGGTCCACCACTCGTTCCCCGATGAGATCGAACTGGCCAATGGCGTGGCGGTGCTCGAGTTCGGGACCTATGGCTCGACCATTCAATTCGTTACGCAGGCTGGCGCGGTGTCGGTGGCCAACCCAGAGCCCGGTCTGATCCCGGAGGAGGTCTCCGCCTCGACAGGGCGCGATTCGGATTTCGTCTATGTGCGGGTCCAGCGATCTTCCAATCTCGTGCCGCTCGGGCAGACCGTGCTTGCCTGGGAAGACGACTACAAGACTCTCGCGCGGCTCCTGGACCGCGCGGCGGCGCAGTTCGCCGAGGACACGGGCCGGACCCCGCATCAACTCGACTTCGAGTACAAGAAGATCGCGCCGACCGGCGAACTGGTGGTCAAGCAGATTCGCGAGGTCCCCAATATATCCAGCGGCGCTGCCGATCGCCGGTTCCTGGCCGGCGGCTCGATCCGCCTTTCCGTCTTCCAGGGCGAGCACGCCCCGATCTTCGGCGC
>JAAYBA010000168.1 GCA_012719085.1 Planctomycetota bacterium | reverse complement strand
GCGGGGGCGAGCGTTTCCCAGTGGGTCTCGGGGAAGGGAGTCATCCCGGACATGTACATCGTATTCCGCACGTCGCAGATCGTCGAGACCGCCAGCTTGGCGGCCATGTTCTTCGCGCTCAGTTGGTTCGCAGGGAAAGCCGTCGTTTCGCTGTAGGCCAGATCCGCTCTGGCAAAGCGCCGATGAAAGAGGCAACTGAAGAGTTCTCCGGTCTTGCCGGACAGACGTCCAAAGTCCCCGTCATGGAACATCATCTCGCCCACCCGGAAGGGCCCATCCGCATAATCCGCCAGGCGTATGCCCGCTTTCTCGGCACCGAAGTACATGATCATGTTCCCGAGGGCCACCTGCGGCGCGGCGGCTTGCTGTGCCTTGAAACACGCCGTCAATTGGTCGCAGGTATGGTCCACCCAGTTGCGCAGGATCGGAGAGAAGTTCCGCGCGTTCACATCCGCCAACAGTTCTTCCCAGCGCACTTCCGAGAAACCATGTTTCTCCAGAAACTGTTTCTTGTGCCAATCGCAGAAACAGCCCCCGATTACACCCGGCCCTTGCGCGAGGCGGAAATCGTCATCGAGGAAGATCGTCCCTGGCTTGAGTGCTCGAATCCGTCGAATGGCGTCGACATTCTCCTGCGTGGCGGGAGGGTGCAGGGAAGTGCCGGAGTACTTTGTGCCATCCGGTCTCTCCGCCAAGCGCCAACGCGTCGGCGGTGTAAGCGGCGTCGCCCCTGTGGCGTCGCCCAGCGCATCGCCCGGATGCCCCAGGGGCACGTTGATGATATTCCAGCCCAGCCCTTTCGCCTCGACCATGGCGATCACCGGTTTGAGGTCTTCCGGCTTCTCGTACCAATGCCCAAAGAAATACGAGGCAAGCCAGATCTCGCTCACGCCCGCCTCTCGTACGAGATCGAGCAATTCAGGGCGTTCGGTAATGATCTTGGAAGCCAGGCAGCAATGAAAACGCCGGGCGCCCTGTGCGGCCAGTGCCGACGTCGGCTTCAGGAATGCCGAAGCACCCGCCGCGGCGCTGATCGCCAGAAAATCGCGTCTTGATAACATAGTCGGGGGATTCCTTTATAGCCGCATGAGACGTCTCACAGAAGTCGCCTGTCATAACTTCACCACAGCCATCCTACAGCGAGAGACAGCGGATTTCAAAGGGGGAATCAAAAGTGTCCGGTACGAATGGCATGAAGACGAGCGACGCCGGTTCGCCGTGTGCGCTCGGGGGCGAGGCATGCATCGCCCCCAGCAGAGCCCGGCAGAGCCGGAGGGGCAGACGCCTATTGGGGTGGGTACAGTGCGGCGGGTTCGAAGACGTTGACTTTCTGGATGGAGCCGTCGGGGCCGAATCGCATGGGGGAGATGCAGGTTTCACGTTTGTAGCCGGAGCCGTCGGGGATGGCGAACCGGTGGTAGGCGACGAACCAGATGTCCCGGCCGGGGACCTGGACGACGGAATGGTGGCCGGCCCCCTGGACCATGCCTTCGCCTTTGAGGATCGGGTTCTCGTCGGCCTTCTCGAATGGTCCCATCGGCGAGTCGGAGGTGCCATAGGCGACGCTGTAGCGCGGATCGCGCGTGTCGTACTCCGACCACATCAGATAGTACGTCCCTTTGCGTTTGATCACGAAGGCCCCTTCGTTGTAGCCGGGCGGCGTGATGCGGCGAACGCCTTCGGGGTCGAACGAGATCATATCCTCGTTGAGCTTGACGACGTAGCAGTTGCCCTGGCCCCAATAGAGGTAGGCCGAGCCGTTGTCGTCGACGAAGACCATTGGGTCGATGGTCTGGCCGGGCCATCGGCCGCGCGGCACGAGCGGCTCGCCCAGCGGGTCGCTGAACGGGCCGTGGGGCGTGTCGGCGACGGCGACGCCGATGTTCTGTGCGGCCGACGTATAGAAGTAGTACTTGCCGTTTTTGGTCGCGATGGCGGGCGCCCAGGCGTTGCGGTCGGTCCACGTGACATCGACGCCCAGCCGGAGAATCACGCCGTGATTGCGCCAGTGCACGAGGTCCTTCGACGACATGCAACTGAACGACGTGGAGGCCCAGCCTTCGCTGCCGTCGGTGGTCGGATAGATGTAGTAGGTGTCGCCGAAGACCGCGATGTGCGGGTCGGCGTGATAGCCCGGCAGCACGGGCGGCGGGGGCATCTTCTGCGGCATTGTCGTTGACCCGTCGCCGTGCAACGCGGTGGAAGGATGGGTGGTCTGCGACGCTTGTGCGGCATCGGCATTCACTGCCCCGGCTAAAAGCAGGGCGACGCATCCTGCCCAAAAGAGACGATGAAGTGTCCTGCTGCATCTGCTCATGGTCGGCCCTTTGCCCTGGCGTCTGTCGGATGACCCGTCCCGCGCGTTAGCGAGGCGGTTTGGCGACGGCCATCGTATCGCACATCGTCGGCGGTGACAAGGTGGTTTGCGGCCGCATCGTCCGTGCAGATCGTATGTGATGGCAGGGGGCTTGTCGGCCGGCGGGGACGGGGCTACAATGCAGCGTGTTCCGAACCGCTATCGAAGGAGTCTGCCATGAATGCTCCGCATCGCGTCAGGTCAACATCCCGCAGGGAATTTCTGAAACTGTCCGGCCGGACCGCTGCCTCGGCGGCTTTGATGGCGGGACTGGCCCCTGGCCTGTATGCCGGCGCCGGCGGCCCGATCAAGCTGGCCCTCGTCGGTTGCGGCGGCCGGGGCACGGGGGCCGTCGCCGACGCCTTCACGGCAACGGGCGGGCCGGTGAAGCTCTATGCTGTGGCGGACCTGTTCGAGGACCGCGTGCAGAGCAGTCTTCAGAATCTCAACGAGATTGCTGCCGACAAGGTGGACGTCCCGCCGGGGCGGCGGTTCGTCGGGTTCGATGCCTATAAGAAGGCCATCGACTGCCTGAGCCCCGGAGACGTGGTCATCCTGGCGACGCACGCCGCCTTTCGCCCGATGCACTTCGAGTATGCCGTCGGTCGAGGGGTGAACGTTTTTGCGGAGAAGTCCTTTGCGACCGATGCTCCGGCGGCACGTCGCTGGCTCAAGGCCGCAGAACTGTCCGAGCAGAAGGGCCTGAAGGTCGGCGTCGGGTTCATGTGGCGTCACTCACAGGCCCGGCAGGAGACGATCCAACGGATTCACGATGGGGCCATCGGCGACGTGCACACGTTGCGGATCTATCGCGTGCACGGGCCGGTCCAGTGCCCGCCACTGCCTGAGGGTACGAACGAGCTGGTCTTTCAACTTCGGTATCCGAACAGCTTCACCTGGGTCTCCTCCGGGTTTTACATCGACTGGCACTGCCACAATATCGACGTGGCCTGCTGGACGAAGGGCGCCTGGCCCGTCTCGGCCCAGGGGATGGGCGGCCGATGCTTCGAAGAGGCGGGCAGCCAGTTCGATCACTACACGGTCGAGTACACCTTCGCCGACGGCACGAAGCTGTTCACCTTCTCGCGGCACATGCACAACTGCTGGGAGACGTATGCCGACTACGCACACGGATCAAAAGGCTCGGCGGTACTGATGGCCACCTTGGGCGAGCCGCGGCCGAAGATCTACAAAGGCCACCAGCAGACGCGGGAGAATGTGCTGTGGGAGTTCGCCGGCCGCGATCCGAATCCGTACGTGGTGGAGTGGCAGCGTCTGCTGGATGCGATCCGCCAGGACAAGCCGCACAATGAAGCGCGTCGAGCCGGAGAAGCGGAGATCGCCGCGCTGATGGGACGCATGGCCACACACTCCGGCCAGTTGATCACCTGGGACCAGGTGATGAATTCGCCGTTCCAGTTCGTCGCCGATATCGACCGAATGACCTTCGACACACCCGCTCCGATTCACGCCGGGCCCGACGGTCGGTATGCACCGCCACAACCCGGGATCACGAACGAGTGCTGAGCGGCCTCCTCTCTACCGGCCGCCGTGGTGAGCCCGGACGCGAAAACCATGTGTGTCTATTCTGTGTCATCAGGATGGTGCCTCATTGGCACGCACGATGATCTTCCTTCGGAAGATCCCTGTGCCGCCGGGACCATCGCCTTTGTAGGTAATCACGTACTCACCCGGACGCTGGTAGGCATGCACTTCGGTGCCATGGTCCGACGCGGCCTCGACCGTCCCATCCCCATAATCGATGGAGAAGTTGGACGTCATATTCCTCCCGTGGAAATAGATGGTCACGGGCGTTCCCGGCACGACGTCTCTGACCGGAAAATGGCTCAGGGAATCGGCGTAGGGAGCATCCGTCGGCTCTTGGCGATCGTAGACGAATACCATGACATAATTCGAGGAGCGTTTGCCGGCGCTGTCGGTCACCGTCAGTTCTTCCGCATAGGCGCCTTTGGTGTTGTAGATTCGACTCACATTCGCGGCCGTCGCCTTGGTTCCATCCGTAAAGGTCCATTCATAAGAAGTTATACTTCGGCCCGGAGGCGCTACAGACAGAGAACCCTCAAGCTCCATCGTGTCACCTGCAAAACAATGCCTCTTGTGTCCCGGAAACGACAGGGGTTCATCGTATTCTTCGAGGTACGCCTGAACGAGAATCGGGAAGCAGTTGATCTTCCTTGAGGGGTCCGAAACGTAGTGCATGTCGATATGCACATGGGCGTCGTTGCCGCAGCCGGCGTTCCCCAGATATCCGAACATCTCCCCTCGATCGAGAGTGCTTCCTGGACCGATGTCCTGCCGCAAGTGACGCTCGACCATGTGGTAGTAGAGAATCTCGAGTTCGGAATTGCGGATCGAGGTGCCGGTGCCGTAGGAGATGACCTCGGCGTTTGGAATCATCGACACGAGCCTGTGATGCTCCGGATACATGCCGCCCAGATCCACGCCAGAGTGATAGTACAGCTTGCCGGCCGACATGTCATGGAATCCGAGCCAGGCGTTGAGGAAGTTGGCGCATCCCCATCGATAGTCTTTGATGGGAAACGCGAACCGGCCGGGATCATACCAGGGCATCGATGCCTCTTTGGCGCTCAAGAGAACCGCTTCGGGCATTAGCGGTATGGCGGTGCTGTTGATCGTGAAGGCCCGGGTCAGCTCTCCGCCGATTCTCAGGCCGTTGATGACCTGAGGCATGTGGAAGGGGCCGCACCCGACCGATCCTCTGACGCCGTCTACGGCCAGGGTGATGGTGGATTTGTAGTAGATCTTTCGGAGCCCGCCCTGCCAGTAGCCCATCTCGTAGCTTTCCGCCACGTCGATAAGCTCCACACACCGGGAAGTCCTTCCTCCGAAGGTGCTCGTGTAGGTCTGCCCCACGTCCAGTGCAAAGAACTCAGGATTGTCGGCATCCGCCGAACCCGAAGACCCACACAGGATCGAGAAGACCAAGGCAGCGGTCAGTGTAGTCTTTTTTGAATCCATCGAGTTCTCCAATTCGCGACGGGCTGTGTCTGTCGCGCAGCGCGCGCGACATGCCGATTCCCGCGCCATTCTAACGAGCGACTCTTGCGTTTCAAGTGCGGAGGCGGGAACGGTGCGATTCGAGTCGTGAGCCGGGGGGCACGCGTGAAGTTTGGCGTGTCAAGCGGGCACTGGGGCGGTAGAATGCGCCGGAGAGATGCAACCCGGAAGGGGGCTGCGATGTGTAGCAGGGCAGGACCAGGGCGTGTTTTTGGAATTGGGCGGCGACGGCGGCGATCCGATGGCGGTGATTTCGGTCAGTCATATCAGCAAGACGTTCGAGGGCGTGTGTGCGGTCTGCGATCTGAGCTTTGCGGTGGAGGCGGGCAGTTGTTTCGGTCTGCTCGGGCCCAACGGGGCGGGCAAGACCACGATGATGAAGATGATCTACGGGACCGCCGCACGCGACGCGAACGACGGTGGCACGATCGAGGTCTTCGGCTTCGACCCCGCCCGCGATGAGCTGTCGATCAAGTATCTCTCGGGCGTGGTGCCGCAGGAGAACAACTTAGACGAGGAACTGAACGTCGTCCAGAACCTGCTGGTCTACGCGAAGTTCTACGGGCTCCCCGCCCGGGTGGCGAGAGAGCGGATCGAGGCGCTGCTGTCGTTTCTGGAGCTGTCGGAGAAGGTCAAGGCGCGGATTCGCGAGCTGTCCGGGGGGATGAAGCGACGCCTGGTGATCGCCCGGGCGCTGCTGAACAATCCGAGACTGCTGATCCTCGATGAGCCGACGACGGGTCTCGATCCGCAGGTGCGTCACCTGATCTGGGAGAAGCTGCGGCAGCTTCGCGC
>JAAYBA010000167.1 GCA_012719085.1 Planctomycetota bacterium | reverse complement strand
TACAGTTCTCGGACTTGGGCCGCAAATGCGTCCGGGTCCGTCAGCAGCGGTGTGGCGGCCGCCAGGGCCAGATCGTCATCATGGGTCGCGAGCACCTCATCGGTCAGTCGCCAGAGGTCCTGGAACTGCCGATTGAAGTTCTTGATCCTGCCCTGGCCGTCGACGACGAGGATGCCGTCGGCTGTCGACTCCAGCGTTGCCTCCAGCAGCGAGAGCGATTCCTTCAACTGGTTCTCGGCTCGGTTGCGCTTGGTCACGTCCCAGACGATGGAGATCATCAGAGACTGCCCCGGAAGAAACGCATTCTTGGCGCTGACGAAGGTGGTCTCCTGGCCTTGGCATGTGATCGGAATGTCGTCCCAGTGCATTCGCTCCGGGTTGCCGCTGGCGCAATCTTGGAGGACTTTTCGTCGTACTTCATGGCGACGATCCGGATCCTCGTACACCGCCTCCCAGAACGCGTCCGGAGGGGCCAGCGCCTCCCGGGTCGTCCGGTAGAGCCGGGCGAAGTTGTCGTTCATGTACGTGAACTGCACGATGGGGTCCATCGAACCGACGGCGACGCCGATGGGGATGTTGTCGAGCACCGCCGTGATGAAGGCCTCATGTTTCTGTAGTTCTTCTTCGGCCCGTTTGCGCTGGGTGATGTCTTCGAGCGTCTCCATGGCGCCCAGGAGGCGGTTCTGGTCATCCCGGATCATGGTCGCTGTGAGGTGAAGCCACCGTCCGTCCCGGCCTATTTCCGGGAAGAATTCGCTGGCTTCGTACGCCTCGCCGATCAACTCAGACTTGCGAGAGTCATCCGGGTACCACTGGGCAATCGTATCGACAGCGCCGCTGACGAGCAGGTCGGCCATGCAGGGTCTCTCGGAGGCGTAGAAGGCCCGCCAGTGGTTGCGTGTTCCGATGACTTCGCCCGCGGGGATCCCCGTGAGTTCCTCCAGCGCCCGGTTCCAGTGGGTGACGCGACGGTCCGCATCGATGAGGAACGTGGGGATGGGGGACTGTTCGACAATGCGTGCCAGTTGCTGCTTGCTGGCGTGCAGGGACATCTCGGACCGGCGTCGCTGGCGGATGTCCACGCAGATGAGAACGGCAATCCCGCCCAGAAAGACGACGCACAGGCCGAACGCCACCAGCATGTGACGCCACACCCTCGCGCCGGCGGCGGCATAGGATTGCCCGACGGGGATGGCCGCCAGATTGAGCGAGACTTCGCCGACGGAGCGGCCGAAGCCGGCGGTCGCGCCATAGCGTTCGAGCAGCGTCGCCGGGGCATCCTCCGGCCGACCGTGACATTGGAGGCAGGATGCGTCAAACCGCCGAGCCATGGCGTGCACCGAATAGGTTTGTCCTCCTTCAAAGAGCTGCATCGTGCCCGACCATACGTCGCTCTCCGGATGCTGCTCGAAGTGCTTGATGAGCTCTTCCTCCTCCGGGGTCGCCTGGTTGGCGGGATTGCGCGGATTCGTCGAGGCAAGACGCACGAGGCTGTTCGGAAAGGCCTCCTGGACCTTCTCCAGAACGGCGCGGGCGATGAAGGACGTGGACATTGTCTCGGGCATGAAATCGTCCCGCGTGACGTGCTTTTCCATCTCCGGACGAACGTATTCGCCCACGTAATCTCTCAGCGCCGCGCCGAATGCAACCGCCAGCCGGGCTTGCTGGTCGGCGGAGTGTCGGATCTCTGCATGCGTCCAGTGCCAGCCTTGAACCAGCACCACTGCCAGAAATGCGACAGCCAATACCCCCATGCCGAGCAGGAGACCTGTGCTCATGTATCGATGGGCGCCGGGCACCACGTGGTTTGGATCGGAGGTGTTTGCCGCCACGCTTTGGCGGTGCCGCGTTGTGCGGTGCCGTCGCTGGCGGATTGCGGCTACGCCGACGGGGAACGCCAGACCCACGAGCAGAACGGCGAGTGTCGCTCTGTGCCGGGCCCGGTTCACGGTGGCGCGCCAGTCGTCGGCCAGGACATCCATGCCGACGGCCATCAGCACCTCGCCTGTACTGGGATCGAGGATGGGAGCCAGCGCACAGACAAAGGTGCCGTACTCATCGGTCACCGGTCCCATCGTGCTCGGCCGGCCTGTGGTGAACACTCCAAGGTCCTCGGCTGAAGGCTCTTCGTACACCGTGCCCGGAGGACTGGCCATGGGATCATCCTCACAATAGTTCTCCGGCCCGAAGAACAGAGTCCCATTGCGCTGTGCCAGGCTGTAGATGCCCCGTTGGGGCAGGTGCTTGCCAAGGGCCGCCATCTGGCGGCGGAGATACTCGAATGCGGGTGTGCCCGCGTCGGCAGCGGTGAACGACAGTTGCCTGACCAGTTCAGGATCGATGGTCTCGGCGATGCCGACCGCCTGCCGAAGCAGACTCTGCCGCATCTTTGCGTCGGCGCATCCCGCTCGCCATCGGCCAACCCCCCAGCCGGCCACCAGCAGCGCAACGGCCCACAAGCACAGTCCCTTGGTTGTGCGGTTCATCATGCTCCACCTTTCTTCCATCCACTCGTTCTCCCGTGCAGTCGCTCAACCGTTTGCCCCGACCACCTCGATCGCAGGCAACACCGTCACGGCCTTCTGTTTTGGCAGGGTGAAGAAGAATGTGCTTCCTTCTCCGACGGTCGATTCGATCCACACCTCCCCTCCATGCAGTTCGATGATCTTCTTGACGACGGCCAGTCCGATGCCGGTGCTCTCCAGCTCGTCGCGGCGGGCCAGCGTCTGGAACATCTCGAAGATCTTCCCGAAGTACTTCTCGTCGATGCCCGGTCCATTGTCTGTGACATGGAACCTCCACGATTGCTCCTGCTCGGAGCAGCCGACTCGAATGTGTCCCTGCGGCTTGTCCATGTACTTGATCGCATTGCCGATCAGGTTCTGGAAGACCTGGATCAGCCGAACCCGTTCGAAGACCACGGTGGGCAGGGCATCCTCGATCGTAATCTGGATCGTCTCCGGCGGGGCCACCTGAGCGATGATCTCCGGGACCAGTGTGCTGAGATCCACGCGTTCGAGACACTTCGAGGTCCTTCCGATCTCCGAGTAGTGCAGGATACTGTCGATCAGCTCGCTCATCCGGGAAACCCGCCCTTTGAGCAGATGAAGCTGCTCGCGGCCCTGCTCGTCAAGCTTGTCGGCGTAGTCGCTCGTGATCCAGTCCGTCAGCGTGCCGATCCCGCGCAGGGGCGCCTTCAGGTCATGGGCGGTCACGTAGGCGAAATCCTGAAGCTCCTTGTTGGATCGCCTCAGTTCCCGGATCGTCTCGGCCAGGTGTTCGTTGACCTTGGCCAGGGCCCGCTCGGCCTTGTGCCGTTCGTTGGCCTCCATCTGAAGGGCGATCATGTCGGCCAGGGACGCCGCAAAGTCCTGATCCTCCAGCGACCACTCCTTCGGCGGCCCGACGTGCTCGTGACAGACCAGGCCATATATCTTACCGTGGAGTCGGATCGGCACGTCCATCAGGGCCGTGACACCGAGCGGCTCGAAGTAGTCTTCCGTCAGTTCCCGCGTGCGCGGGTCCTGACGAGCGTTGTTGGCGGCCACGATGCGATTGTTCTCGATGGCCTGAAAGTAGCTCGGGTAGTCGCTCGTTGCGATCTGCGCGCCGCTCTCATGGGCGTTGCGATCTCTCCGGAAGAGATCGTCGCAGACCAGACGCGTTCGATCGTTGTCGAAGAACCAGACGGAGACGCGGTCGACGGCGAGTGTGGCGGCCGCCTCCTCCGTGGTCGTGCGGATCATAGATGCCAGATCGTCGTTGCTGTGCTTGCTCAGTTTGACGAGGGTGCGCTGGTGGTGGACGATCCGTTCGGCGCGCTGCTTGAGCACCTGCTCGGTCCTCTTGCGGAAGGCGATTTCTCGTGTGAGCTTCTCGTTGGTCGCGGTCAGTTCGGCCGTGCGCGCGGCCACTCGCGCTTCCAGTTGTTCGTTGGCCTGGACCAGGGCGGAATCGCGTTTCTCGATCTGTTCGAGCATCTCGTTGAAGGCCTCGATCAGCAGGCCCACCTCATCGTTGCCGTGGGGTGCGGCGCGGAGGGTGTATTGCTTCTTCTCCGACACGACATTGGCCACGCAGGCCAGAGAGAGGATCGGAGACGAAACCAGCGATTGAAGCCTGGACGAGACGAGATAGGCCCCCAGAGACGAGATTATGACGACGGCGATCATGACGGCGATGCCATGCTGGAGCTGCGCATACACCGAATCGAGGCTGCTCGAAATGCAGATTGTGCCGATGTGCTCGTCATCGAGTTGAATGGGTTTGGCGAAAATCAGCAATCCGTTCCTGAAGCTGTGACCGTCGGGCAACTCTTCGTATTGCGGGACGGTGACGATGGCCTCGCGACGATACATGGCAAAGAGCCGTCCTGTGTCTGTATAGAGGCAGGCCGCCTGCACGGACGGGATCGATTTCATCGAGCAGACGATTTCGTTGGCGTCCGCCGCATCATCGAAGGCCATCGCCGCCTTGCAGTTGTCGGCCAGGATCTCGGCGTGGGTGGACAGATCGCGGACCATCGCACGCCGGAGGCCGACCCATTGCCATGCCGTGAAGACGACCCCGGCCAGCAGCAGAACCCCGACGCTCGTCATCATGGTGACGGCAACGAGTTTGTGTTTGAGCGAGAGGCTTCGCACCCACGATGGTACGACGCCTTTCCCCGGGCCTTTCTCAGGTGTCGTTTCCGTTTTCCTCATCGTTTGGTCCTTCAAAGGCATCGGTCTGGACGATGCGTTTGGCAAGTCGAAGCAGTTGCGATCGGATCTGAAGCCCGGCGCGCTGGGCGGCGGCCGTGTTGATCTCAAAGCAGACCTTCTTGTCCTCGATCAGAAAGTCGACGATTCCGCCGGCCTCCAGAAACCCGGGGGTGTCGGCCACGGTCAGCAGGCTCTGCCGGCGGAGGGGGCCGAGAATCGCGGTGAGATGCTCCTTTTCCGATCGACAGATGAACACCACATGACAGTCGCCGATCTGCTCGGATTGAGGATGTCGGGCCGGCAGACGGCCCTCGGCGTCTGCGAACTCGTCGAGGCCTTTGAACCGTCGGATCGCCACAGGGCGATTCCGGACTTCTTTGTCCTTGAGAGGCTCGAACGCATCGGCAAACGGGTCCGTGCCGAGAATGCCGATGAGAATGGGCGGACTGGAGTCGTCATTCTTCGCGTTGTCGTCGGGTGGGTCAAATCGTGCGCCGTCCAGGAAGAGGATGAAGTTGTAGAGAAATGCCGCTTTGAGGCGATACTCCGGCGTCGCTGACGAATCCGCGCAGACCGCGACCGGCGCGCCCCAAACTGTCAGGCACGCGATGAGGAACAGGATGGAACCTGTGGCTCTCATCACGTTCTCACTCATCATCTCGTCGGAGCATATCGTTCACTCTTGGATTCCCTTGCCTTAGAAGCGGTACGTCAACTTGATCCGAAACATGCGTCCATCCTGCTCGATCGTGTCTTGCGTGTGCTCTCCAAACGCCGGATAGCCATATTTGACGTCGAAGAGATTGTACAATCCCGCCGCAATCTCCAGGCGTTTCGATGGGCTCCTGTAGGTCAGCGCCAGATTGGTCAGGATGAAATCGTCGGCGTCGTTGTCGGCCAGTGTCCTGGACTTGGCGTTGTATTGCACCTCCAGACCCGCGAACAGAGTGTCTTTCAGTACCGGGGCGATCAGGTTGAGCTTCGCCAGATGACTGGGTGAATTGGCCAGGGTCCTGTCGGTGACGCTGTTTTCTGCGTCGACGTACGAGTAGCTGGTCCGCACGCGAAGACCCGTCTCCCACCGTCCGTTCAGGGTCAGTTCCATCCCCCGTGTCTTGACCTCTTCGAGATTCGTGAAGACGAGCAGATCGTCGTCCGGATCGACGTTTTGGCCGATCAG
Source organism: Planctomycetota bacterium (assembly GCA_012719085.1). GTDB lineage: Bacteria > Planctomycetota > Phycisphaerae > Sedimentisphaerales > Anaerobacaceae > Anaerobaca. Next base: position 7,112 of record JAAYBA010000167.1, on the reverse strand, counting down.
GTCGTCCATCACATAGTAGAAGCCGCTCAGGCTCGCGCTGAGATTCTCTGTGAAAGCACGTTCCAGCACGATCTCATAGGTATCAATGGTCTCAGGGTCGAGACTCAGCGGAGCCTTCTGCGAATAGCCTCCGTCGTGATAATAGAGCTCGTAGGCGTTGGGCGCACGAAAGGCCCGTCCGTACAGCAACTTGAGCGTCGTCCTGTCGCAGAGATCGTAGAGCACCGCCATGCGAGGATTCGTGCTGCCCCCGAACGTGTCGTATCGGTCGTAGCGCGCGCCGGCAACGAGCGTCACGTTGTCGAGCACGCGGTACTCATCCTGGACATAGAGCCCCCAGTTCTGGCTGTGGCGCGAGTCATCGAAATAGACTTCCTCATCCCAGTTGGTCTGGTCCTGCCGGGTGTTGCAGTGAAACTCACCTCCGGCGGTCAGGATGTGCTTCTCGAAGGGCCGGGCCGTGACCTGGAGTTCGCTGTCCCACCAGCGGCCCCTCCAGCGGTCTTTATTCACCACAATGTAAGGGGTCTCGTCTTCGGAGTAATCATAGACGTATCTCCCGTCGTAGTCGTAGTGGCCATAGGCCGTCCGGGCTTGGAGCGCCAGGGTTTCGGATATCTCCCGCTCGTAGGTCAGGCCGATCAGTGTGGTGTCGTCGTATGTCCGCGTCCTGCCGTCGCCGAAGACGGCGTCCCACGGCGCGGTGGGAATCCCCTTCTCGGCGGCGGCGTGTGCGGCGATCAGACCGAAATCGCCCCACGAGGCCCTGACAAACAGGTTGTGCAGACTGGCATCGTCGTTCCGTACGAGTCCGTTGGCCGTTGCGGGATCGTCGAATTCCTTGAAATACAGCTCCTGTCCCTCGCTGTCGCCTCTTGTGGCTGAGACGAGGAGGTCCAGTCCGTTGTCGAAGCGATTGCCGTAGCTGATTCGGCTCTTCCAGGTGTCGAAGCCGGCGACCTCCCCGGACAGTTCCAGGCCGTTGAGGGTCTTGCCGCCCTTGGTGATGACGTTGATCACGGCCAACAGGGCGTTGCTGCCGTACAGGGAAGAACCCGGGCCCCGAATGATCTCGACCCGGTCGATCAGGTCCACGTCGAGCACGAACTGTGCTCCGAACAGGGGAGAGTTGCCGATGTTCTCATTGGTCCGGTGGCCGTCGACCAGCAGCAGAATACGTGTGTCGTAGTCGCCCGGCCGACGGAAGCCGCGGACCCCGACGTATTCGTAATTGCGGTCGTTGTTGACGTAGAAGCCCGGTGCGCTGCGAAGGACCTCGGCCAGCGTGCGATAGCCGTATTTGCGGATCTCGTCGGCTGTGATGATGGTGACCGAAGACGGAGCGTCGGAGACCTTCTGCTCGTACTTCGAGGCGCTGACCACCGTATCGATTTCGACGGCCATCAGGTCTTCCAGAGACATCGCGAAGAGGTCTTCCTGCTCCGAGCACGCCGGACTTGTCGCCACGGCCATCACCGTCAGCAAGACTACCGACATCCATGTACCGCCGCCATATGGGGTCTGCGTCATATCCGGGTGCCCCCCGTTTGCGGTCCGGGCGCAACCGTATCGCTGTTGCTCGCTGGGTCGCATGCAACCGTCCAATGGCCTGTCGTCGATGTCAATGTGGTTCCCCTATGCTCGTGCACTGGCCCATATTGTGTTTCCGTATGCGTCGGCGCATTTGCCTCTATCGGCCCTTCACGGACACCGATGGAGCGGTTCTTCGCAAGGCAGGGCGTGCGCTGTCGTCGCCGCTGCGCATCTGTTTGCGGCGACAGACGCGGCGATTGCTTCGTCGCGACAGCCCGACGCCGCACGTCGCTTACCAGGATTATGATGGGGCGATAATATCGGCCTTGCCGGCAGTGGCTGTGTGCGTGTCGGGATCTGAGCCGGGCGAACGGGCCGTCTGACGCTCGCTGATGGGTGGTGCATCGGTCCCGTCGCAGTCCCGTCAGTTCGGATGAAGCAGTCGAGAAAGACGGCTGCGAACTCGGGCCGGGCAGAGGCGCTGCAATCCGTTGGTCCGAAACTTCGGCGCAATATCGGACCTCTGTGCCGGTCGCCAGGCTATGACGAGCCGGAGGCCTCTGCACGCGGCTTGATGCCCAGCCGTCCGGCAGGTCGAGCGGACCGCGTTTTGACCTTGACAATTTGCCTAACCTCAGCATACTATCGCGATTACCGTCGCAAGGGCCCCTGAAGATCATGCTTCACTCGGATGCCCCGGCGGCGCGTGGGTCGTGCAATCGAGAATTGGGGGACCGGGTGTACTGAGTCTGATCTTATGTCGCGAGGAATCGCCATTCTGGGATCGACCGGGTCGATCGGTCGAAATGCGCTGCGCGTCATCGACGCGCTCGGCCCGGAGTACGGGGTCGTCGGCCTCAGCGCGCACAGCAGCATCGAGCTTCTGGCCGAGCAGGTCCGATGCTGCAAGCCGGCGTTTGTGGCCGTCTCGAACGGCGAATACGCCGGGCGATTCCGCACGTTGATGGATGGGTGGGATGCCGAGCTCCTCGTCGGTCCCGACGGTCTGGTCGAACTGGCCCGTTCCGACGGTGTCGATACGGTGCTGACGGCAGTGGTTGGTGCGGCCGGCCTGCCTTCGGTTCTGGCGGCCGCCAGGACCGGCAAGCGCCTGGCGATCGCCAACAAGGAGCCGCTGGTCGTCGCCGGGGAGTTGCTGACGCGCATCGCCAGGGAGAACGGCAGCATGCTCCTGCCGGTGGACAGCGAGCATTCGGCGGTGTTTCAGGCCATGCAGTCGGGCACCGCGTCGGAGATCCGCAAGATCATTCTGACCGGGTCCGGCGGACCGTTCCGCGGGGCCTCGCGGCAGGATCTGGAACGCGTCACGCGCGAACAGGCCCTCTCGCATCCGACCTGGCAGATGGGCCCAAAGATCACGATCGACTCGGCCACAATGATGAACAAGGCCCTCGAGGTGATCGAAGCGCGATGGCTGTTCGATGTGCCGGTCGAGAAGATCGAGGTACTGATCCACCCGGAATCGATCGTGCACTCGCTGGTGGAATTCGTCGATGGTTCGGTGGTGGCCCAGCTCGGCGAGCCGGACATGTGTCTGCCGATTCAATACGCACTGACGTACCCGAAGCGCGTCGCCGGGATCACGAAGCCGCTGCGCCTGGAAGAGATTGGCAAGCTGCATTTCGAGCGGCCTGAGCCGGAGACCTTCCGAGCCCTGAAACTGGCCTACGAGGTGGTCCGGACCGGTGGAACGGCCCCGGCGGTCTTCAATGCCGCCAACGAGGCGGCCGTCGAGGCGTTCCTCGCCGGGCGGATCCGGTTCGTTCAGATCGTGGAGTTGATTGAGCACTGCCTGGATACCCATGAGGTTGGCCGGGCGACAACGCTCGAAGAACTGCTCGAAGCCGATGTCTGGGCCAGAACGCAGGTTCTGAGTCGGTTGGGGCAGGGAGCACACAGCGCGCCGTGCCGGGCACGACAGCGCTGAATCGGATCTGGCCCTGGTGAACCACGGCCGCTGAGGCGTTACCTCTATATCGGAGTTGCTTGATGTCGAAGAAGGGAAGCTCGTCGAACAGGGTGCTGAGCGGCGTTTTCTGGCTGGCGGTCCTGGCGGTGGTGGTCTACCTGGTGGTGCGCCACATGGGGGTTTTCAGCAACCTCGCCCTCGTGATGGTCGGCTTTGGCTCGGTTGTTCTGGTGCATGAGTTTGGCCACTTCATCGTTGCCAAGCTGGCCGGGATCAAAGTGGAGGCGTTTTCGATCTTCATGCCGCCGACGCTGCTGGGCCTCCAGAGGACGCCTTCGGGCTTGAGGCTGCGGGTCCTTCCGAGCTTCTTCTCCGACGAGGCGGACGAGTTGCCGGGTGCGGAAGGGCAAGCCCAGCCGCAGGACCCGGCGGCCGAAGCCGGAACGGAGTACCGCGTCGGTCTGATTCCGTTCGGCGGCTATGTCAAGCTGCTGGGCCAGGAGGACATCGGTCCCGTCAAGCAGATCCGCGATCCTCGGTCGTTTTCGAACAAGTCGATCGGCGCGCGCATCGCCGTCGTCGCCGCAGGGGTGACGTTCAATCTCATCAGCGCCGCGATCATCCTGATGGTCGTGTTCCTGATCGGGATCGATTTCCCCCCTCCGGTTGTCGGTGGGGTGGTTCCCGGCTCTTCGGCGGACAAGGCCGGTTTGCAGGCCGGCGACGAGTTTCTTGAAATCGACGGTCGAGGGGAAGGTCTTGAGTTCAGCAGTCTGGTCCTGGCGGCGGCGCTGTCGGGCCGCGACGAGGCGATTGCCGCTGTCGTTCGACGCAGGGACGGCTCGATCGAGCGCATGGAGCTGGCGGCCTCGGAACACCCCAACGAACATCAGGTGCGAGAATTCGGCATCCTTCAGCCGTTGAGCCTGACCATTGCGGAATTGGCCGATCCGAATGCCTTGCAGCGTCAGACGGGTCTGCTGCCCGCCGACCGGATCGTTGCGGTGGATGGTAGGGCGGTAGAGCATTACTGGGCATATGAAGAGGCTGTGCGAGAGACGTTCGCGCCGCGATTGGTAATTGCGGTCGAGCGGCCGAAAGACGAAGGGGGCTTCGACCGGATCGGCACCGAGCTGCCGCTTGCCTGGCTTCCGGGCAAGGGCTCCGTTGCGTCGGAGGAGAATCTGAGCCACGTCTTCTCGATGGTCCCGCGTCTTCGCGTGCTGGAGGGCCCGCGGACCGACTCGGCCGATGGAGAGTCTCTTCTGGCGGGCGATATCATCGTCTCCGTCGGAGAGGTCCAGAACCCGACCTACGTGGAACTGCGCGAGGTTACGGCTGCTCACGAAGGCCGGCCGCTGTCGCTCGAGGTCCTTCGCACCGATGCCGATGGCGTGGAACAAACGGTCCACCTGACGGTTACACCCAAAAAGGACCCCGGAAGCGAGCGGGTGGTGATCGGTTTTCTGCCCGGATTGGATGCCGAGCGGGCCGTGGTTGCCAAGACCATCTCCGTGGACGGGAGCGTCCCGGGTCTGGAAATCCCGCGGGGGGCGCGGATCATCTCGGTGAACGGCAAATCGGTGGCCAGTTTCTATGATATTGTCACGGAAGCCCGGCGATGGGACGGCCAGTCCGTGAGACTGGAATACACCCTGGACGGTCGGGCCGAGGGCGGGGTGACCCTGGCCGATCCAATGGCGGAAACCGCTGTCGCGGTCGAAACCACGACCGAAGTGCTGCTGCCGTTCAAGCCGCTCGAACGCCTCTACAAGGCCGACAGTCCCATCGAGGCGATCAAGATGGGGTATCGTCGGACGGTGATGTTCGTCGCGATGACCTATGTCACGCTCAAGCAGTTGGTCGCCGGCCTGCTCAGTCCCAAGCTGCTGATGGGCCCGGTCGGCATCATGGTCTCCAGCTACCAGATCGTGGCGCGCGAGCCGCTGGTCTACTACGCCTACTTCCTCGGCCTGATCGGCGCCAGCATCGCGGTGCTGAACCTCATGCCCATGCCGCCGTTTGACGGCGGGCTGATCGTCCTGATGCTGGTCGAGAAGATCAAGGGATCGCCTCTGAGCGAGAAGGCCCAGGGGGTGCTCGCTTACGCCGGCTGGGTCATCGTGGGCACGCTGCTGATCTACGTGACATTCAACGATGTTCTGCGCACCGTGAGCGGTTTTTTCAGTTAGAAGGCATGACCTGCCGATAAAGCTGGATAGAGCAGGTGTGATGGACGCAACCGGAAAAGGGATTTGAAGGTTCTGCCATGCCAGTGAACGAGCACATCAGTACGAGCCTCCGGCGCAACGACAGGCAACTCTACGAAGTCATCGAGTCGATCTTCCCGACTGCGCCGAGCAGCGCCGCCTATCATCGAGGACTGCCCGAGGCGTTGGCGCAGGCCGACGGGGAGGTCTCTCGGCTGATCGCCGCCGAGCACGACCGGCTGCAGAACACCCTGCAACTGATCGCCGCCGAGAACCAGTGTTCCCGTGCGGTCCTGGCGGCACTGGGGTCCGTCGTGCAGAACAAGACGACGGAAGGCTTCGTCGGATCGCGGTTTCACGGGGGCTGTGAGGTCGTCGATGGGCTCGAGACGCTGGCGGTGACCCGCGCCAAGGACGTGTTTGGCGCCCAATATGCCAACGTGCAGCCGCACTCCGGCACCGGCGCCAATCAAATCGTCCTGACCGCCATCCTCGAAAGCGGGGACCGCATCCTCAGCCTGGCCATGGATCAGGGCGGGCACGTCTCGCACGGGGCCAACGTGGCCTTCGCCGGCAAGTTCTTCGAGGTCGAGCAGTACCGCGTGGACCCGAAGTCCTTCCTGCTCGACTACGACGCGATCCGCCAGCAGGCGCTGCAGTTCCGGCCCAGGCTGATCATCTGCGGGGCCAGCGCCTATTCGCGGATCATCGACTTCGCGGCGTATCGGCGGATCGCCGACGAGGTCGGCGCCTATCTCATGGCCGATATCTCGCATATCTCAGGTCTGATTGCGGCCGGCGTGCATCCGTCGCCGGTCGATCACGCGCATTTCACCACGACCAGCACCTACAAGCCGGGCGGACCCCGCGGCGGCCTGATCCTCATGGGCAGGGATTTCGACGCCCCGATCCAGGCCGGCGGCAGGTCCATGCCTCTCTGGGAGCGGATCGAGAAGACCACCTTCCCCGGCTTCCAGGGCACGCCGTATCTGAACAACATCGCCGCCAAGGCGGTGTTCTTCCGGGAGATGCTCTCGGCCGAGTACAAGGACCGGCAGTTCAAGATCGTGGAGAATGCCCAGTTCCTCGCTCATGTCTTCGACCGTCTCGGCTACGACATCCTCACCGGCGGAACCGACAACCACATGTTCTGCATCAACGTCGGGCACTTCCGCGAGGGGCTCACCGGGGCGATCGCCCAGCACTGCCTCGAAGAGTGCGGCATCATCGTGAACATGAACCGCCTGCCGTACGATCCGCACAGTCCCCGCGTCACCAGCGGAATGCGCCTGGGCACCCCCATCGTCACCAAGAACGGCATGGGCCCGATGCAGATGGAAGCGATCGCTATGCTGGTCGACAGCGTCCTGACCAAAGTCGAGCCCACAGGAGGCCGGGAATACCGCCTCGACGACCGCCTCCGCCTCGAAACCAAGCAC
>JAAYBA010000166.1 GCA_012719085.1 Planctomycetota bacterium | reverse complement strand
TATCCTGTGTTTCCGTAATGGCCGGGGTGTGCCTGTTCCTGACGGCGGCCGGGCACGGCGAGGTGACCACGCCCTATGCTTCCGAGAGGGTCAATCCCAATACGGCTCCTGTCGGCAGCCTGATCCGACTGCCCGGCATCGGAGCTGCGCGGGCGCGAGCGATCGTGATCCATCGCGACGATCTACGGCGGAAAACCGGCGACGAGGTCGCCTTCCACACCCGCGACGATCTCCAGCGGATCAAGGGCATCGGTCCTCGGACGGTGGCCGAGATTGTGGACTGGCTCGCATTCGACGTGCCCGTCTGCGACGAACGGACGTCTTGCGACGAGGGACCGCCGAGGCCGTAGCGTTCTACCGTTCAGCGGCGGCGCGCGAGTCGTGCAGAATTGACGCGGGGGGGCCGGTTGTGGTACAATCATTCCGTCCAGGCTCCCGGCGACGTCCGGGACGGGCGCCTCGCCGGGGAAAAGCGAAGGCCAAGCAGGATCTCAATGGGAGGACGAAGGTGGATGCATCCATCCGAGCACGTGGCATGGTCGCGCTGATCCTCTGCGTGATGGGGGGCATCAGTGCGCGATGCTCCGCCGAAGACGGCGCCTTCGTCGTCATCAACGAGCTGCTGGCCTCGAACGTCGAGACGGTTAAAGACCCGCAAGGCGAGTATGCCGACTGGATCGAACTGCACAATCCGACGGATGCGGCGATCGACGTCGGCGGCATGTATCTGACCGACGAGGCGGGCGATCCGGCGAAGTGGCAGCTTCCGATGGGCAGCCCGTCGTTGACACGGATTCCGGCCGGAGGGTTTCTTGTGATCTGGGCCGACGGCGACACGGACGACGCAGGTCTGCACGCCTCCTTCGGGCTCAGCGCCACCGGGGACGAGGTCTGCCTGTATACCGCGGACGGGACCACGCTTCTCGACCGTGTCGAATACGGCCGGCAGCTTCCGGATGTCTCCTGGGGCCGGCTGCCTGACGGCAGCGGCGAATGGCGATCGTTCGCCGTTCCCACTCCCGGATCGGCGAATGTCGCGGTGTACGAGGGATTTACAGCCGTGCCGCGGTTCAGTCACGAACGAGGCTTCTACGAGGCGCCGTTCGAGTTGACTATCACCTGCGATACGCCCGGAGCGACGATCTACTACACGCTCGACGGGCAGGACCCGGCCGACACCTCCGGCCGAGGGTTCGCGGGAACGCGGTATGCCGGGCCGGTGTTCGTTTCCGGCACCATGCGCATTCGGGCCTGCGCCGCCAGGGAGGGGTGGGCAACCAGCGCGGCGGTGACGCACACCTACATTTTCCTGAGCAATGTAAAGACCCAGTCACGGACTCCTTCGGGGTTTCCCGCGACGTGGGGCGGGACCTCGGCCGACTACGAGATGGACGCGCGCATCGTGAACGATCCTCAGTACAAGGACCGGCTGAACGAATCGCTCCTGTCGATCCCCACGATGTCCCTGGTGACAACCAACGACGATATGTTCGGCTCGCAGAGGGGCATCTACGCCAATCCCTCGCGCACGGGCGAGCCGTGGGAACGGCCCGCCTCGGTCGAGTTGATCTATCCCGACGGAAGCAAGGGCTTTCAGATCAACTGCGGCGTCCGCATCCAGGGCGGATACTTTCGCACGCCGGGCGCGTCCTCGAAGAAGTCGTTTCGCCTGCTGTTCAAGGGCATGTACGGAACGACCAAACTGCGATATCCACTGTTCGGAGACGAGGCCGCCGACGAGTTCGACACGATCACGCTCCGCGCCGGCGCCAACGACGGCTACACCTGGAGCGGCAACGAACGGTACGCCCAATTCACGCGCGACCAGTTCGCCCGCGACCTTCAGAGGGGCACCGGGCACGCCGGCTCTCACGGCATGTTCGTGCACCTGTATGTCAACGGCCTGTACTGGGGACTCTACAATCCGTGCGAGCGGCCGGACGCCTCCTTTTCCGCCAGCTACTACGGCGGCGACAAGGAAGAATGGGATGCGTTCAAACACACCGGATTCGAACTGAACGATGGCAATCGAACGGCCCTGAACGAGATGACGAGCCTCAGCCAGCAGGCCGCCAACTCGCCCGAGGTCTACCAGCGGCTCCAGGGCCGCAATCCCGACGGCAGCGAGAACCCCCAGTACGCTCATCTGTTGGATGTCGCCAACTACATCGATTACATGATCGTCAATCTCTGGGCGGGCAACTGGGACTGGCCGTGGAACAACTACTGGCTCGCCCGGCGGCGCGGCCCGGACAGCACGGGATTCAAATTCTACTGCTGGGATGTCGAGGACATCATGCTCAGCTCCCGCTCGCCGCTGACGATCAACAGGCTGAGCGACTTCAGCGAGGTCGGGCGGTTTCACGGCGCGCTGCGACAGAACCCCGAATACCGATTGGCCTTCGGCGACCACGTGCACCGGCACTTGTTCAACGGCGGGCTCCTGACCTCCGATTCGTTGATACAGCAATATCGCGACCTCGTGGATTCGATCGAGTCGGCCATCATTGCCGAACTGGCGCGGTGGGGCGATCAGCATGGCCGGCGAATGCAACTGGCCGACTGGCAGACCATGCGGGACCAGATCCTGGATTCGTATCTGCCGCGACGCAGCGACATTGTCCTGGGGCAGTTTCGCAGCGCCGGACTGTATCCGAGCGTGGCCGCTCCGGCGTTCTATGTGGACGGCCGGCGTCAGCACGGCGGCGTGGCCGCTGCGGGCAGCGAACTGTCGATGCGAGAGGCGGACGGCACGATCTGGTACACGCTCGACGGCAGCGATCCTCGCCTGCCGGAGGGGGCGGCGGCCGGCGAGTCGTCGCTTCTGGTCGACGAGGATGCCCCGAAGCGCGTTCTGGTTCCCCTGGTCCCGGTCGATCCGGCCTGGCGGACGAGCCCGAGTTTCGACGACTCGGCCTGGACCAGTGGCACCGGAGGAGTCGGCTACGAGCGCAGCACAGGGTACGAGTCGTACTTCGATATCAACGTCGGCCAGCAGATGTATGGCCGCACCACGAGCTGCTACATTCGGATTCCGTTCGACGTGTCGCAGGAGATGCTGGCGAACCTCTCGAATCTGGCGTTCCGCGTGCGATATGACGACGGCTTCATCGCCTATCTCAACGGCGTGGAGATCGCCCGCCGCAATTTCGAAGGCGATCCCATCTGGACCTCGGCGGCCAACGCCCAGAATTCGGACCTCAACGCCGTCCAGCTCGAGCAGATCGACGTCAGCGCTCATCTCGGCGTGTTGCGCGTCGGGTCGAATCTCCTGGCGGTCCAGGCCCTGAACGACCTTCCGACGAGTTCGGACCTCCTGTTCTCGGCGACGCTGGGAAGCGCGCAGGTGGCCGCCGGCGGGACTGCCGGTAGGGTCTCGCCCCGGGCGATCGAATACGTCGGCCCATTGACGCTGAGCCGGAGCACGCCCGTGGCGGCTCGTTCGGTGCGAGGCGCTTCGTGGAGCGCGTTGAACGAGGCGGTCTTTGGCGT
>JAAYBA010000165.1 GCA_012719085.1 Planctomycetota bacterium | reverse complement strand
TACGTCAGCCGCTCGTCGATGGAGGTCGGCGTCCGCGTGACGCGCGAGAACCCTACGACCGGTGACAGCCAGCTCGCCACGACAGCGCACCTGACGCTCGTGGCGCTGGACAATAACAAGAGACCCGTGGCCGCCCCGCCGCTCATGCCGGAGACGGATGAAGAGAAGCGGCGTTACGAGAACGCCCGGCTGCGAGTCCGGCAACGCAAGGAACGACTCAAACAACCGTCCTGACGGCGCCGCATGCGTCGCCCTACCAGGCGAATCGCGACGATGACGTCTCGATTCGTTGCGATGGTGCCCCAGAGATGCGTCACCTGAATTCGACCCGTCGCGTGGAGAAGCAATCGTCGCCGGAGAAGAGCAGGTGGCAGGTCTGGCCATCGTCGCTCATCCATTTCGGGGGCAGGCTGCTGCTCTCGCCGGGGCCCGTGTCCCACGTCTCCGTGAAGAAGACCGTTCGCCAGGGCCCCCAGGGCTCGGGCGCCTCGTAGATGCCGAAGCCGCCTTGGTAGCGCGGACCTCGCGAATCGGTGCTCTCCGGGAGGGTCTGGCACCAGAGATAACGCTGGAGCCCGGCGTTGTAGCTGATGCCGGAGCGATAGCAGCGGCCGGGATGCACGAAGACGGCGCCTCGGCCGTGGATGTCTCTGGTCCACAGCGGCTGCCCTTGGGCGTCGAGTCCCTGGAAGAACTCATAGGCATCGCGATGGCGCATCTCGTCCTTGGGAACGCGGGCCATGACCATGCGATCGGCTGCCTCGTAGGCCGTGTCACAATCGTTGGAATAAACATAGACGTAATCATCCCTCGCTCCGGCGTAATTCCTGCCGAAATTCACAAACGTCGGCGCCCCGAAACTCGTCTCGAATTTCCAGTCGGACCATCGCCACGTTCGGGCGTAATCCTCCGACCAGGCGATTTGCGAATTGCCGATATTCCTCACAAACATGTACAGGACGCCGTCGACGCAGAGCATGCCGCTGGCCTTCGGGCCTCTGGGACCGTCGCCCCGTCGCTCACCGGTCTCGGTGCGGATGTTCACACCGACGAAGTCCTTCGGCCCGCCGATGACTTTGGCGAAACCGAGACTGAGCTTCTGATCCACCTTTGGTGCGAGCCCCCAGCCGTCGCCATAGGCGGTATAGAGGTTGTCGTCGTCGGCCCAGGTGATCGGCCAGTTGTCGCTGCCGTTCGCCTTGCGGATCACTGTATCGGCCGGGGCCCACTCGACCTGCGCGATCACCTGACTGGGGGGATATGGCGGGCTGACGACGGCCTCCATAACCGGATTGAACACATACCGCTCGATCCCGCCCCAGAACCCCTCGCCTTTGGAGGCATCGAATAGATTCCCCCCGTTGCGCACGACGATCATGTCCAGGCTGGGCACGACGAGCAACACCTGGTTTCCCGCGCCCGCTCCTGCGAAGGCGTCGCGCGGGACCTTGGGCCACACCCCGTCGGCGTTGGTCCACCATCCGAGTCCGGACGCCGGCTGCGGATTCCCGGCAGGTCGGTCGGGCAGAGGCGTGCCCGCATACTCGACCACCTTCTGAACCCATTGGGGCTCGACAAGTTGCCGGCCCTGCCAGTTGCCTTTTCGCAGCATGAGCCGCCCGACCCGCGCCACCGCCCGCGCGGTATACCCGCCGCCGCCCCAATTGGCGACCAGGTTCAGATCATCGACCGTATACGTCGCGCCATATCCAATGGACCAGTCGCTGTCCGAAACACCGATGGGCCTCATGATCCTCTGCCGCAGCAGCGTTCGGACATCGGTATGCTCTGTCCCCCGCAGAGCGGCCGTAATGGCGTAGGACAGCATTGCCATGCCGGGATTGCTGTAGGCATACTTGCTGCCCGGCTCGAAAAGGACCGGCGCATGGTCCCGCGAGACGCTGAAGGGATCGGGCTCACGCTTCCAGAATTGCCCCTTCCAGCCGGGCAGATCAGAATGGGGGATGCCATCCTGCTCGGCGTCTTCAATGCCCGAGGAATGGGTGGCCAGATGGCGGATGGTGATCTTCGATTTCTCCGGATGCTCCTTCCATTGGGGGATGTAGTTGCAGGCCGGATCGTCGGCGCCCAGCCGCCCGTCGTTCAACGCGAGCATCAGCGAGACGCCACCGACCAGCGCCTTGGCCAGGGACGCGGTGTAGTGTCTCTGCGTGGCGTCGAAGTCCGGGGCGTACCATTCATGGACGATCTTGTCGTTTCGAATCACCAGGAACGTCTTCGTGCCCTTCCGGGAGAGGACCTGGGTGGCCTCGTCGAGCTTGCGCGATGACATGCCTTCGGCCTCCGGAGCCGCCTGGTGCCATTCGAAGTCCTCTTGTCCTCCCATCGCGAAGGATGCAATGGCAAGAACAACAGCGAGTACCCCCTGCATCCTGGTCATCGCCAAGCTCTCCAAAAGAACCGTAACCTCCACTCGCGGCGCGCTTTCGTGGCGTGCGCTAATGCCTGGTTATTGCAGCAGCGCTATCCAGAGCCCGTCGGCCGGGGTCTTCAGAGAGACTCGGCCGGGCTCGATTGGGCCGGCGTCGATCCACTTGCCCTCGTGCACGTTCATCCACCGCAGGTGAGCCGGCCCGGGCAGTGCACCGGCGTCGAGCTCGACCGATCCGCCGCCGTCGAACCCCAGGGCATACTGCCGGCCGGGCCGGGCCATGAGGTACACGCCTTCGTCGTGGCTGAGCAGATCGGGGCGGGGCTCCAGGGCAAACCAGTCGAGGGCATTCGTAAAGGTGCGGACACTGCGGAGGATCCGTTGGGCCTCGTCGCTCAGGGCCAGGCCGCGGCTGCCTCCGTTCCAGGGGACCGGGCGGTGAAACCGCGTCGACGCCAGGCCCGCGAAGACGTTGCGCAGAAACTTCGGCGCGCCGCCGAAGTTGTCGTTGTAGATCTTCACGTTGTTGATCGGACGCGGGGCGTTGGCGAGGTACTGGCGGACTTCGAGCAGGCGGCGGTATTGCAATCGGCGGTCCCGGATCTGGTTGCCGGTGTTCTGCGAGACGTCGGCGAACGTGTAGACCTCGGTGTCATCGTAGACCGTGCGGTGCGTGGCGTGGGTGATATCCTCCCGACGGCGCATGTCCGTGACCTGCGCGGTCACGCCGTGCTCTTTCGCTCGCTGATGGATGCGTTTCGCCCAATGCCGCGACCACTGCGGCGGCTCGCCCGATTCGTTGTTGATACAATAGAGCACGTTAGGAAACCCCAGCGAGATTGCCAGCACACGGTCGATAGACGCCTCCTGGTAGCGGAGCACCCGTTGGTTGTTCTCCAGTTCGGGGACCGTGTGGAAGAAGTTGTGTTTGGTGGGCCCCTCGGCCGGAGCGAAGGGGACCTCCGTCAACAAGCCGGATTCGGCGGCGCTGTAGTTGACGTTATTCAGCGGGTTGAACGGGTGGCGCGCCCAATTGTCGCGTGTCAGGTCCCACATGTCCCATAGCTCGATCTGCACGATGACGTCGCGCTCGGCGGCCAGGCGCAGGAACGACTCGAACCGCCGCCAGTATTCCTCGTTCCAACGGTCCAGATCATACCGATCTCCGACGCGGGCAAACGCATAAAGGTTGCTCTCGTCGCGGTCGCTCATCGTGTTGCGAACGTAATTGCCGCCGCAGGCGACCAGGGTATCGAGTTGCGCCGCCAGTTTGTCTCGCTCCCATTGGAACAGGTTGTCATCATCGCTGCCTCCCAGCAGCATCACGGGCCGGCCCTTGTACTGCCAGAAATACGGATTCTTCGGATACGGCTGGATGCGATTGGCGTCATCGGCCAATGCCGTTGCGGACAGGCAGGCCGTCAAGATGCACACCACGCCAATCCACAACATCGAGCGTCTGTCGTTGCCTCTCATCGTGTTTCACTCCTCATTGCCTTACGATCGCGGCGACCCAGCCGCCTTTGTGCGGCGCCGAGAGCGTCACGACGTGGCCGCCGTCAATCGTCTTGTCCATCAGGCGGTATCCGCCTCGTTGCGACGATTCAACGATCCGACCCATCGCGACGCTGATCCAGGTGATGTCGAACGTACCGGCAGCACCGGTCAAATCGAGCGAAACCGAACCGCCATTGGTGAAATAGAGCGCGTAGCACTCGCCCGGCTTGGCCGCCAGGTAGGCCTCGTTGGGCGTGCGGTCGGAGAGCAGCTCCATGTGCGGCGTAATGAGCCAGAACTTCATCCGGCTTTCGAGCAGGCGCGCCGCCTGGATGCTGGCCTTGGCCAGGTCGTTCAGTCCGTTGCCCGCATCCGGGCGGTGGAACCGGGCGCTGGCCGAGCCGCCGAGGATGTTGCGCCAGAACCGCTCGACCCCATCCTCCGGCCCGCCGGTGCCGAAGGTGTAATAGCCGCTGCCGTAGATCTTGGTGTGATTGCTCGGGCGCGGGTGTCTGCGGACCTGTTGCAGCAGCCATTGCAGTCTGTCCCAATGCTCCTGCTCGAAATTGCGGCTGTTGACCTGCGAGATGTCCGCAAACATGTACTGCTCGGGGTCCTCGAAGACGATCGGTGCATGGGTGGCTTCAGCACCCCGATAGGCATCGTCGAACATGTCCGTTGTCCAAACGCTCACGCCCTTCTCGGCGGCCCGGGCCTTGATGAACTTGATCCAGTACTGCCCCCACGCCGGCGGTGTGGACGTCTCGTTGTTCATGCAGTACAGAACGTTGCCATATGCCAGGCTGTACGACAGCATCTTGTCGACGAACGCCTCCTGGTAGCTCCGGATGAGGTCCAGCTTCTCATTGTAGTTCGGCATGCCCGGAATCGAATGAAAGAACGGCTGGCGGTCCTGTCCGGCGTGCGCGGGGTACGTCGTGGAAAAGCCCGTCTGCTCGTAGGTATAGTTGACGTTCTTTCCGGGATTCCACGGGCTCGTTTCCCAGTGGTTCTGGGAGAAATCGAAGCGGTCCCAGACCTCGATCTGGACGATGATGTCCCGCTCGGCGGTCCATCTCAGCATGTTCTTGAAGCGTCGCCAGTACTCGGCGTTCCACTGGTCCAGATCGAACGTCCCGTCCGGCAACAGCTTGTGCGGCTTGAGCTGCCTGCCCTCGCGCTGGCTCATCGTGTTGCGCACGTAGTTGGCCCCGACAGCGTGGATCTCATCGAGATGCTCTTTGAGGTCGTCCAGCAGGAAGATGTGGTCCGTCTTGCTGCCGCCCAGCAGCATCACCGGCTTGCCCTTGTACTGCCAATAGCGGGGATTGGCTTCATACGGCCGGATGCGGTCGGCGTCGGCGCCGCGGGTTACGGACGCTGCCAATGCGAGCAATATGCCCGCGATGAAGAAGCGGAGGATCATTCTTCCGGTTGGAAGCATCAGCATCTCCTTTCTGTTCGGCTATGGTTCCGTGCAACGCATCACGACCCGGCCACCTCGATGATGACAGGATGATCCGTCAATGTCAACGCAAGCGAACCGACGTCGGCAAGGCTCTGCGTTGGCGACGTGCCTGTTGTTGGGTCATACACCTTGACCGTGGCATGCCTGGCGCCGAGGTCCACTGTGACCTTGTCGGCGCCGCCGGTGAAGCGTTCGCCCCACAGCACCAGCGCGAACGTGCCATTGCTCTTCTGGAGCAGCAGATCGTGCACGGTCGCCGGCTGATTCGCAATCGAGTAAGCGAGCTGTCCGGGCGCGGACACGGTGTCTCTGTCGGCCAGGATGGTCGTGAGGTTGTGCAGGTAATGTGCGGCCTGCTTGGGCGCATAGTCCATCTTGTACATGGCGTAGGTGTGATGTGCCGGCTCGTTCGAACGCGTCCGCAGAAGGTAGATGGCGGTGTGGCTCCAGCGGCGCTTGAACTGGGACAGATAGAGGTTCATGAACAGGCGCGCCTGGATCTCCTCCGTGACGGGCCCTCCCACGGGATAACCCGTCTCCGTGGTGACCCTCGGCAGCGTCAGAAGCTCGGATTCGCTGTAGCCGAGGAAACCATTGCGCCACGTCCTGCCGTAATTGCCGTACAAGCCGTCCACCGGGCAGTCGCGACCGGGACTGGCGCTGCGCCACGTCTGGTTGTCGTGCAGGCCAGGCCAACTCGGATGCGTGATGTAGTTGTGGCAGTTCGCATAATCGGCATACTGCGTGCCGTCCGGCATCAGCGTGCCGGTGCCGTCGGGGATCGTCAGGAATTGAAGCCCGACATTGTCCGTCTGCGCCCCGCTCTCGCTGATGTTCCAGACGGGATAGTCCTTCAGAACGGGATCGCTCTTGACGGCCTGGTACAGATCGCGTTGGAGCCTGGCGACAGGCAGCCACGATTTGTCTCTTCCTCCAACTTCGCCCTGATACGTGATGCCCCAGTTATTCGGCTCGTTGTTGCCCTCCATGGCCAGCAGCGCATCGGCCGAGGCCAACTGCCGGGCCTCACGAATCAGTCGGGCAAGGTCGGTGCCGCCGCTCAGCAGGCCGTAGGCGATTCGCGCGCCCGTGCGCTTGCGAAGCTCGATCATGTCCTTGACCGAGATGCGATCCTCCAGCCCGCAGCGAATGAACCGAATGCCGGTATACGTGAGGGCCTCGATCGTCCCGGCCAGGGTCTCCCCCCGCCCGGTGATGCTGGAACACACCCCGATGCTGTTCAGGAAATCGCTCGCGGCAACGGCCGTCGTTCCTGCCGCCTTGGCGCGTGCCTCGATCGTTCGCGCTATACCAAGGGGCAGCATTACCGCGACACCAACGGTCGCCTGCTGCAAGAACTCTCGACGCGTCCGACTCATCTCCCGGTTACTCCTTTCCTGTCGCTCATTCCTCGATACGCTCGATCACCGCTTTGATGGCGTCCTTGTTGGGCCAGACGTCACTTCCCCCGTCGCTGCTGTCGAAAAGCCGGCCGTAGATCGCCGCCACGCCGCGCCCCGCCCAGCGCGGGATCTCCCGTAGGATGTCGTCGTCGGAATGCAAGTCCTTCTGTGGCCAATTGCTCTGGCGTTGTCGAAAGCGGTCTTCGCTCATCATGGGCCTGTCGGGAATCGCTGCCAGGCCCGCGTCGATCGCGCTGTCGCTGGTCATCGTGGACCAATGCTCCCACCCGGCGTACTGCTCGCGGCCGGAGCGAAGCGTATTCCAGGCGATGCCGCGCGCCAGATACTCACCTTTGTTCGCCGGTTCCGGGTCATGCCCCTTCCCGATATTGCTGTCGGAATAGCGCAGCCCGATCCAATGGTGCCAGCCGCCCAGTTGCGGCACGAGATCATCGAGCCACCACTTCAGTTTCGTCTCGTCGGCCCAGAACTCGACGTCCCAGCCGACCCCCATCGACCAGCCGGGCACGGGACCGAGCCGGGCGGCGATGTACCGGTTGATCCGCCGGCTCGCAGCGCCGTTGTAGCCACCGGGCAGGTTGGCGAAATCCCCAGCGCTGCCCTTGCCCCACATCCACAGATGCAGCCAGCCGCCCCGCTGCGACCATTCAGAGACCGCCGCCTCCAGAGCAGCAAACGTCCTCACGTCAGGCACTGCGGGAGCGGTGCGGAGACTTCCGGTCGAGCCGATCTCGAACCAATTCCGTCCAATCGTGGAGATATGGCCGCCGTTGAAACCGTGATTGTCGTTGAACTCGGCCACGAAGGCCCGCATGCCCGCCGGGTCGTCGTGCCAACGGTGCACATCCGGCATCATAATCAAGATGGGCGTGCACTTGACCAGCTCTCCATCGGGCCCCTTCTGATGCGCCCAGGCCGTCGGTTCGTCCGACCGTTGCCCGCTCCAGCCGATCCGGCTCGGATTGCGCGACGGCGTGACATCGACCGTCAGTTCCAGGCCGTCGAGGGCCGCCACCGGCGAACGTGTCAGGCCACGCCAGCGGCCCTGCAATGACCCGCCGAAACGATAGACATAGGTGTCGCCCGAGCCGCAGTACCATAGCAGGCTGGTGCGTTGGACCCCGCTGCTCTCGTGCGTCCAGACGCACGAGCCCTCGACATCCCACTTGGCAATACCGTCGGCGGCCGCTGGCGCCTCGATCGGGAAATCCACCCAGCCATACAGCTCGACCTCCTTGGACAATGGGGTCGCTTTCTTGAGATGAAGCACCGCATCCGTCGTCAACGGCGGATGGAATTGCCGACGGCCGCCGGATGATTCGATGTGTTCCTGGCCTGCCATTGTGCCTTTGGCCGGATCAAACCATTCCAATCGATAGACGCCCGCCTCCAACTCGACGGAGAAGGCCTCGTTCCCCTTCGGCTGATACACCAGATATTCCCGTCCCGGATCAGCCAGACAGTGGCCGGTCGAGGCCAGATTATCCTGGGGCGTCATCGCCGCCAGGTTCACCCGGTCGGCCAGACGGCGGGTGTGGCCCAAGGCGGCCCGCAGCGGCTCCCACCCGCGATCCTGTCCCAGGACCGAGCCGTCATAGGGGTCCATGAAGAGCGGATTGTGCCCACGTAGAAAGCTCCTCCAGACCCAAGTCGCGTTGCCACCCACGCCCCAGATGTGGTCCGTGTCCAGCAAGCTCACCTTCTTCTCGTTCCAGGCCGGCGGGTCCTCTGCGAAGCCGTCGGCCCGGCCCGGAGAGATCCAATCCGCCGGGCTGGCCAACATGCTCGCCAGCCGCTCGGCGCCGTGTCCGGTGTTGCCGATCGGGTGCTGTTTGGGTTTGGTCTGCTGGTACTCCTGGACGGTCCCGATCACCCACCCGTTCCACTCCTGCTCGCCGCCTTCGTTGATGACTTCGTAAAGGACGTTGTCCAGATCGTTCAGCGTGTCCACCACCTTGCGGAGGTAGGCCGCCTGGAGCTTGTTGGTCTCCGGGTTCCGCAGGGTATGGACTTTTCCACTCAGGGCATCCGATCCTTCGATGGTGAGATTGTTGGTGTTGTTGGCAGGGTTGAACGGATGCGACCGCCAGGCCCAGCCGTCTTCGGTGTTGCGCCGGCGGTTGCCGTGCATCAGGCCCCAGCCTTCGAAGAACATCACACCCACGTAGATCCCGCGCCGCCCTGCCGCCTCCACGCGCGACCGCAGCCGCTCGAAATACTCAGGATTGAACTTCGTCAGGTCGAACTTGGCCTTGCCGTCGAGCGCGTTGCCGGGACCGGTTCTCGTCCAGGGCAGCGGCGCGGCGTTGTGGATGAAGTCCTTGCCCAGCGCGCCGTTGGCCCGCGTGTCCCATGTGGTCGAGTCCCACGCCCACAGGCGGATGAAGTTGTGATGGTGGCGTTCGAGGAAATCCAGATAGGCAGGGAAATCGAACGGCTCGGGCGGGTCGCTGCGGCCCATGTCCACGAGATTGTCCCACGTGTGCGCCCCGGTCAGGTAGACCGCTCGCAACGAACCGGCCGGACCTTTCGTCCCATCCGTGAAATACCGCGGGTTCTCCGGATGAACGCGAAGCGGACCTTTGGCCGGACCTGCCTGGGCCAGCGTGGAGAACCCAATCAACGCTCCCAAACAGACACGAGTCATCGTTTCAGCGGCGTACATCAGGATTTCCTCCAATAAGTTCCACTGATCTCTCGGTTGACCCGCCGAACGGGATCACTGTGCGACCGGGCTCCTCAGCGAGAAGCTGCCTCGAACGGTATTGAACGAATCGTTGTTCCGTCCGCCCCCGCCGCCGGTGAAGACGAGCGTGAAGTCACGGCCGTCGGCGCTGAACCACTTCGGGGCGAAAGAAAAGAAGAAGACGTTGTCCGCCCACTCCAGGTTGCTG
Organism: Planctomycetota bacterium; assembly: GCA_012719085.1. Lineage (GTDB taxonomy): Bacteria > Planctomycetota > Phycisphaerae > Sedimentisphaerales > Anaerobacaceae > Anaerobaca. The sequence goes on along the minus strand of JAAYBA010000165.1, from coordinate 16,130 downwards.
CCGGGCCGCCTTTGGCCAAACCGCTCGCTCGTCGTCCAGTACTTCACCGTCGTCCAGGGCCCCCAGGGTTCCGGCGCGTCGAACAGGGACATCACGCCGGCATGGCTGACGCTATGCTCGGTCGCCAGAAGGTAACGGCGAAGTCCCGGATTGTAGCTGGCGCTGACGCACCATCCCGTCCCATCGGGATTCTCGAAGACGGGGCGCTTCTCTCGCAAGGCGCCCCACGTCGGCTTACCGTCGTGGATGCCGGTGAACCACTCGTAGGCGTCGCGTCCGTCGAAGACGCGGCTGCGATGCACGCGGGCCAGGAACAGGACACCGGGCTTGTGCACTCCCAGCCCGCAAGCTGACTGCGTGACGTCGATGTTCTGCGGGCGGATGAAATACGAGTAGATGTAGTCGTCCCGGGCCGCGGCGTTGTCCTTGCTATGCACCAGGAAGGTGGGAATGATGAGGTTGTCCTCCCGCCGCCACCGCCAGGGAGCCTTGGTCCAACTCGCGCCATGGTCCGCCGAGCGTGCCAGCTCGATGTACGCGTAGTGGTCGCGAGGACCGCCGGTGTCGGGCCCATCCGGGACAATCCACGAATAGAGAACGCCGTCAACGCAGATAGTCCCCCAGCTCTTGCCGTCGAACCGGGCAGGATTCTCCGGGTCTTTGCCGCCCCAGACGTTGAAGCCCCGATAGTTGTCCCAGTCGCCTTCGATCCGGGCGAAGCCCAGGCCGACGCGTCCATCGCCGTTGGTGCCGCCAAAGCCGCCGCCGTCTCCCCAGGCGCCGTACTGGTGGCCGTCGTCCGCCCAGGTCAACTGGAAGTTGTCACTGCCCTGCGCATGTCGCCGGTGTGTGGACCAGTCGAGCACCACCTCGGCGATGACGGGGCTTGGGGGATAAGGACCTTCGGCGAACGTCCTCGCGGCGGGGACGCTGCTGCCGATCCGCACCGACAACAAGACTGCCAGAAAGCAAATCCCGTGGGCCTTCATTCCATCTTCCTTCCGTGTCAATCGCGTTGCAGAAACGAATCGACTGCCCTGGCCCGGATGATGTAAAAGACGTTTCGGAGCATGGACGTATTGCAGCGATGACTGGAATCCAGCCAGACGGTCCGCATGCGTTCGTCATGCGGGCCCGGCGAATCTACAGCGATCCGGCGGGGGCCAGGACGCTCGTCGTCAAGGTCACCAACGCCAACGCGGCTCCCTGACGTTGCGTCGGCGATCAGCTCCGGGCCGTAGGCGCTTTGGCGTCGGCACCGCTGTGCGTCGGCGCGTAACTGCGAATCTCGGGCGGGTGCGACCCGACGGCGGCCTGTTTGCCGCGCAGCAGGTCGCGCTTCTGGTAGCATTGCTCGCGGAAGACGGCGATTTCTGCGGCGAGGTTTGCGTTGGGCGAGTCGCCGAAGAACGCATGGATGATCGGCAGCACGAGATCGGGGCGTTTCTTGCGGAACTCCTTCATCATCCCCTCGATCTTGGCGGTCGCAACGCCCTCCTGCATACACGTGAACGGTCCGATGTGGAAAATGCCGGAGATGCACGCGTCGCCCTGCGGCTGGATCAGGTCATGCATGAAGTAATAGGCGATGCCCGTACTGAGCGGCGACTCGCCTTCGATGTTGCCGTGCCCTTCGTGCTCGCGTTCGAGTTTCTCAATGATCTCCATCGGGTGGGGCAGGACGTGTCGGCCGGCAAGCACCTCGTGGAACGGCTCGGCCAACTTGCGCGCAACATGGTCCATGTACCGTGCCTTGAGCAACGATTTACCCAGTTGCCCGGTCGCCCGCCAGGCCCGGCCGAGATCCCAGGAGCGCAGACCGAGATGGACGTCGCGCTTGTTGTTGCGCACGTTCATCTTGTTGACGTAGAGCAGCCAGTCGGTGATGGGATCGCGCACAACCTCCAGATGGTTGTCTTCGAGCTGGCGAATGGCCTGATTGGTGTACGGGTCGTGCTGGCGCATGTAGATCTCGCCGATGTACAGGATCAGCGGGAAGCGTTCGCGATGGCGACGCTTGAGGGCCTCGAACCGCGCGACCGTCTCATGGCCCCACTGGACCAGGGCGGCGGTGTCGGCACCGGCGGCGACGACGGCCCCCGCCGCTTCGAGGCGCTCCTTCTTGAGCGCATCGGCTTCGCCTTTGTCCTCGACGTACGGCCGGAACCGACGCAATACGTCCTCGAGCAAATCGGAGGCGTTGATCCCCTTGAAGAGGATCTGCTGCATCTTCATCCGGTCCGACGGGCGGAGGCTCTCCGGCAGCGGAATATCGATGTAATCCGTCTCCGACGACGGCCCGACCACGGGGATCTTTTCCAGCCCTTCGAGCCGCATGAACTCCCGGAGCAATTCGGTGTACTTGCCGAAGCGGCACGGCCCGCTTGTCGTCGGCAGCATCACGAGATACCGCTGCTCGACCTCGCGCCGACTGGTCTTCTCGATCTGTTCCTGGAGGAACCCGATGGCGTCGCCGACGACCCCCTTGAGCGGATAACAGACCTCGGTATAGATGTGCTTGCGCGCGACCTCGTAGCCGCGAGGGGTATCCGTCGGCAGCACCTGGCTGCTGATGCCGAAATGATTCAGCCCCGCCGCACCCATGTAGCTGGCGTCGCCCATGTATGGGATCAGCCAGGTCCGCTTGTCGTACGTGTTCGCCGAGTGGACCTGCAGCTTGGCGAGGTCCACGCGAACCGGGTGGCTCTCGGCGACGACGCGCTCGTGGGCCTCGGTGCGCGTCACGAAGGGTGCGTTGTTCGTCTGAGCATCGGTGACCAGAACGAGCAACGGCTTGGCGGCCGCCTCGTGAATCTTCTCTTCCTGGTAGATCTTCAGACTGTCCGGGCCGCACGCGAAGTTGATCATACGGATCGGGAAGAGGTTCGGATGGTCCGCCACGAACAGGTTCGCCTTGAGAATCTTGACGCTCTGCACCCAGAACTCGTTCTCGACGAAGCTGTCGATCGGGATGTCCATGAACTTATGTTCGAGGAACTGCTGCGGAATGTAGTCGAGGCCGCGGACCTGCGAGAACATGGACCCGGAATGTGAACTGGCCTCCGGGTCCAACAGAACATAGTCGCGTCCAATCCCGACATAGGCCGTTGTCCCGTCGCGCGCGACACGCTGGAGAAACCGATCGCCTTCGCTGTAGAGATCGTTCTTGAACTGCTTCTCCGCGCCGTCGGCATGGGCGATCGCGTCCTTGATCTGGCGATCGGTAAACGAAAAGCCGACGCGTGTGAATTCCTTGCGAATCTCGCGCACCAGCAGCGGCAGGTCCCCGAAGTGGAGGATCGGGTTGATCTGCTTGAGCTTGTCGAGTGAGAGCACATCATTGAGGACATAGCCCTCGGACTCGGTGTAGATGCAGTATTTCAGGTCGGGTCGCTCCGGCCGGCGCTGTTCGATGAAGCTCGGGTTGAACAGATATTCGATCGCCGGGTCATCGTTGAGGACCGCGGCGTGGCCGGTGGCCAGTTTGCGGGCGATACAGAACTCCGTCCGCGAATTGTCGACGCCGATTTTCGCGATCTCGCTGTTGCTGCGCGGCGAGACGACCGGGTAGAAGCCCAGCTTGCGGAACAGCGCGGCGCTCCAGATCCCTTTCTCGGCCAGGGTTGCCATGCTGCGCTTGATCCCTACCGTCGGGCCCGTCAGTGCAGCCGACGACAGTTCGCTCTGGAGGCAGCCTTGTTTCTTGAAGTGCTTTTCGTAGATGCGATGGTAGCGATCGACGTAGTTGGTCTTGGGCTTCTTGACGGCTTCCGAGTTGCCGAGCGGACAGAACCCACCGGTGATGATCTCATCGTCTTCGATATGGAAGACTTCGAGCTGGCAGTCTCGCATGCCGCAGGAACGTTGCCCGAACAGATCGCGGCAGGCGACCTTCCGCTTGTGGAACGGCATGTCGACAATTTCCCAGCCACGGAAGGCGGTGTCGTGCGTCTTCCCTTCGGCTTCAAGCTGGCGGATGTGCTTGATGATATCGAGGGCCTGACCCCAGGCGCCGAACATCTCCCGGTGCGGATAGGCCTCGACGACGCCCTCGCTGACCTGCGCCAGCGCCGCAAGGAAGGCCTTGCCGAGCGCCGGGCCGCCCTGAGCGGAGCACTTGTGGCCGACGTGCTGCGCGCCGCCTACGAACTTGTAGTAATAACTGCCTGCGGTGCCTCTCAGGATCGCCGCGGCGATCTCGTCGCGCCCGAACCCCTCGGCGATCAGGCGGTTTTCGTCCATCTCCATGAACACGCCGCAGGTCGAGTCGATGATCGGCACACGCTTCGCCCGCAGCGCCGCCTCCTGGAGCGTGCTCTCAACGTCAAGGTTGATCACGTCGGCCATGTTCTCCAGCGTCTGCCCGGAGCCGGCCTGGCAACTGTAGTTCATCTTCGCCTCTTTGACCGTGCCGTCCGGTGCGAAGCTGGTGAACTTCATGTCCTGGCCGCCCACCTCGAAGATCGTGTCGATCTCCGGGTTGCAGTGTTTGACGCCAAGGGCATGGCAGGTGATCTCATCGGTGATGCGGTCCGTCAGCGTCACGCCCTCCGCAATGAGTTGCTGGGCCTTCTTCTTGCTCAGGAGAATCTTCTCATAGAGCTTGCGCGCCGACCCGGTGGCGCCGACGCCACGGATCACGACGTTCTCTTTGTGGCGCGACAGATAGCGCAGGACGCGCTTGAGCGATTCCTCGGGGTTGCCGTGCGTTTTGATGTAGAGCTTGTCAAGCAAACGCCCGGTCTCAATCTCGACCAGCGCGCCTTTGGTGGTCGTGCTGCCTCCGTCAATGCCCAGCACGACCTCGGTGCCGACGGGGATCTCGGCAGCCAGCTTCTCGCTTCGCTCCTGCACCCGCGCGAGGCTCTCGCTCAGCGGAGGCGCAAATACACGCTTCTGCCGGCTGTGTTCGGCCACCCTGTCAAGCAGCTTGAGATCGAGAACGAAACGATTGCCCTCTTCGATCGCTTTCCGCGCTGCGCCGGCGGCCGCGATATTCTGATGGTGTTGCGGTCGAACGATCGGCGTGCCCAGCAGGGTCGCCAGGTTCGACCGAATCAGGTCATTGCTGAACACGCCGCCGGTACAGATGGCCTGCCCGAGCTGGCCGGCGCCGTTGAACTCCGTGGAGCCAAGCACATCGATCATGTAGTTCCGCGCGACGGTGCGGAACAGCCCTGCCAGGTTGTCCACTCGCGTGGCGCCTTCGTTCTGTTTGTGAATCAGGTCCGACTGGACCACCACGCCGCAGCGCGCCAGGAACTCGCTCGGCTCGCTTGATTGCGCGCCCTCCGCTTCGGCCCGCCGGAACATCTCCTCTACACGCTCCTGAAGCTTCTGTCGATTCCGGGCAGCGACGGCATCCCTCTGCGAGACGTCCGTCGGCCCGGCGTCTTCCAGCTCCGGACTCGGCACATCACCCTGAAAGAGGCGGCGACACTGCTTCTCGATCAGCATGCCCGATCCGCCGCCGCACTTGGTCCCCGTTCGCCACTCGCGAATAACTGCCCTGTTTCCTATATTGCCCAAATTAAAGAAATATGCGTCCTTCGCTCCGATGTGGAACACCTGGCGCGCCTCTGGAGCGACGACCTCGGCCCCTTTCGGGATTGCAACACTGTCGTACACATACAGGGCCCCCTGCATCACCGTGGGGAAACTCTCCGCGGCGCTGCCGGTCAGCGCTGTGCTGCGGATCGCCTTGCGTTCGAACCGAGCCAGGACGGCCGCCCACGCCTCGGCCAGAGCGCCGAGGGGGTTCGCAAAGTGCATAATCGGGCTGGGCGAGTAGACCACCGATCCGCCGGCGTCGAGCACGATACAGTGGAGGGCGCTGCTGCCGATATCGATTCCCACAAACAGACCGCCCTCCTGTGAGGGCTGCGGGCCGGCACTGCTGTCATTCACATGCATTCTCTTGTGTCCCAATGATGGTGTGCCCTTCCATCGACTCGATCGAGCCGGCCTCGTCTTGTTCGTCGCGGTTCCTTGGCTGTGTCCCAGGACGCTCCGGCCGCATCTTTACCGCCATGACGCCACCCGAAATCACATCCTGACCGGCGCCGGCCGGTGGCTCGGGGGGCACCTCATCGAACCATCCGAAAAGACAAACGCCGATTGTTATTTCCTCCGATGGCACCCGTTACGAACCCATCGCGGAGCCTGTTGCTTACTCAGAAACGCCTGTTTTGTCAAGTCCGCCCACAGCAGACGTAACAGTTTTTCCACAGAACAGCCGGCCCGTTGCCGGCCCCATCTACTGTGCTTACAAAGGCTTATAAAACCATCCCTATCAGTACTAACAATCACAGCATCTATATGACTAATATTACTACCCTATTTACTCATTCTCATTAACAATTGCGTTCTATATCCACACTGTCACAGTTGCCTCGTACGCTCGACGGCCCGCGTCGTTGGTACAGGCGCGTGACTATAGTCTCTCAGCGGTCCTGCGGTTTCCGGAAAGTCCTGTCTCTGTCTGCGACCGGGGTCTTTTCGGGGAAAAGGGTTGCTGTACCGCAGAGATCGCAGTACACTCTGGGACTGTTTTGGAGAACCCCTGTTGTGTACTTGCGCCGTGATGATTCGTTTGCGTAGAGGTCTGCGATGAAAGTCACTTTCAACCGTGCCGCGCTGGCCGAGGCCCTTGGGCTGGTGATTTCCGTGGTCCCAAGCCGGACGCCAAAGCCTGTTTTGAAGTGCGTTCGTATTGCCGCATCCGGCAAGCAGGTAAGGATCTGCGCGACCAATCTCGAAGTCGGTCTGAACTACCTGGTTTCCGAGGTGGAGATCGCACGCGAGGGCGAAGTCGTGGTCGAGGCCAATCACTTGGCCGACATCGTGCGGACGAGTAGCGAAGATGTCCTTCTCCTGGAGGCCACGGAAAGCACCTGTGAGATTCGAGGCGCCGACAGCCGATTCACGATTTACGGCCAGGATCCCGCCCAGTATCCAAAGGTTCCGTCCATCGGGGAAGGTGAAGTCGATTTGGCAATCACGTTGGAGCAGCTCCAACTGGGGATCCAGCAGTGCCTGTTTGCCACGGCGAAGGAAAGCAGCCGGTACGCGATCAATGGGGTTCTCTGGGAAGTTAAGGGCAAGAAGCTCCTTCTCGTGGCAACAGACGGACGCAGACTGGCGCGCTGTCGCGTGGCCCTGGAAAAGGTCGCAAAGGATGGCCGCGGCGAGCACAAGATCATCGTGCCGGCCAGGACCATGGCCCTGCTCGAAAAGCTTGGTTCACACGACAGCGAGGTGGTCGGCGTCAAGCTGGTGGACAATCAGATTCTCATAAGCTGTGCTAATGTTGTGATTAGCTCAAACTTGGTGGAAGGCAACTTCCCGAAATACGAAGACATCATTCCGACGGACTACGACAAGAGCGTGAAGCTCTCGACGGAACTTGCGCTCAGTGCGGTGCGTCGCGCGTCGCTGCTGACCAGCGAGGAGTCCAAGGGCATCAAGCTGTCCGTGCGCGGCGATTCGCTGGTCTTCTCCGGCAGCTCGCCCGAGGCAGGGGCCGCGGAGGTCAGCATGCCCATCGAATACGGTGGTGAAGCGATCGATATTGGTTTCAATCCGCAGTTTCTTCTGGATGTCCTGAAGATCATCCGTGAGCCGGAGTTCGAGCTTGAGTTGGGTCAGTCAGATCGACCGGGCCTGATCAAGAGTGGGGCGGAATTCCTCTATGTCCTTATGCCAATCAACCTCGGTTGATCGTCGCAGGGCACCAAACGCGCGTGCGCAGGTTGCTGCTGCGCGGCCGACGGAGCCATGCAGGTTGGGCGAGGCGGTCGGAGATGTGGTCGAGCGGCTGGCTCCTCTGCATGCCCAGTGCGATTCCGTCGTGCAGGCGTGGCAGGAACTGCTGCCGGAGGCCTTGCGCCGCCATTGTCGGATTGACAGCGTCACAGGTGGCTGCGTCAGAGTCGTGGTCGATGCGGCCAGTTATATGTACGAACTGCAATTATGCAAGGCCCAGCTTCTCCCGGAGCTGCAACGGCTCTGTCCAAGGGCCGGCCTGCGACGTATGAACGTCGCCATGTCGCCTGGCAGGCGCTAGCGCGACGAGACCGGGGTTGCCAGCGGCGGGGGTTTCGTGAGGCGGCAGATCTTGCCTCGTTTCTTTGCCGAGATACGATACGACAGCGATTTCGCATTCGAGGACGCATATGGATGCTCATAAGTACGATGCCAGCAGCATCAAGGTCTTGGGCGGTGTCGAGGCCGTCCGCAAACGCCCGGATATGTATATCGGCGACCGCGGGGTCGGCGGTCTGCACCACCTCGTCTATGAGGTGCTCGACAACTCGATCGATGAGGCGCTCGCCGGCGAGTGCACGGAGATTCTGGTCCGCATTCAGGTCGATGGCACCTGCTCGGTCGAAGACAACGGGCGGGGCATCCCCGTCGAAATGCACAAGGACGTCAAGGTCAGTGCACTCGAGGTGGTGCTCACGACTCTGCATGCCGGCGGCAAGTTCGACAGCGACAGCTACAAGGTGGCCGGCGGCCTGCACGGCGTCGGCGTCAGCGTGGTTAACGCCTTGAGCGAATGGCTGGAGGCGGACGTCTACCGTGATGGCCAGCACTATCATTTCGAGTGTGAGCGCGGCAAGGCGCGCAGCCCGGTCGAGATCATCGGTGCGGCCTCGAAACGCGGGACGAAGATCACGTTCAAGCCGGATGAGGAGATCTTCGGCGAACTGGAGTTCAACTCCGACACCCTCCTCAAACGGATTCGTGAACTGGCGTACCTCAATGCGGGTCTGAAGATCACGTTCCGCGATGATCGCCTCAAGAAGAAGGAGGAGTTCAAGTTCGACGAGGGGATCCGAGCGTTCGTAACCCATCTGAACGAGGGCAAGAACGTTCTCCACAACGACATCGTGTACATGAAGAAAGAGGACACGGACGCGATGCTCAGTTGCGAGGTCGCAATGCAGTACAACGACGGCTACAACGAGAATGTGCTCGTCTTCGCCAACAACATTCGCAACATTGATGGCGGCACGCACCTGTCCGGGTTCCGCACGGCGCTGACGCGAACGATGAACGCCTATGCCAAGAGCAACAACCTTCTCAAGGAAGGCCAGGCCACGACGGGCGACGATCTGCGTGAGGGCCTGACGGCCGTCGTGGCCGTCAAGCTTGCCGATCCACATTTCGAGGCGCAGACCAAGGTGCGCCTGACGAACCCCGAGGTCGGCAGCTTCGTGGAAACCGTGGTGAACGAGCAGCTCGGTCATTATCTCGAAGAACACCCATCCGAATCGAAACGGATTCTCAACAAGGCGATCCAGGCGGCGGCGGCGCGCGAGGCGGCGCGCAAGGCGCGTGAGTTGACGCGCCGCAAGGGCGCCCTGGGCAATGCGAATCTGCCCGGCAAACTCTGGGACTGTGCCAGCCGCGAACGGGGCACGACGGAGATCTTCATCGTCGAGGGCGATTCCGCCGGCGGGTCGGCCAAAGGGGGCCGCGATCGCGCGATCCAGGCGATTCTCCCGCTGCGGGGCAAGATCCTGAACGTGGAAAAGGCGCGCCTCGAGAAAATGCTCGGTCACGAGGAGATCCGGACCATGATCAGTGCGTTCGGAACCGGGATCGGTACGGACGAATTCGACGTCGAGAAATGCCGCTACGGCAAGATCATTCTGATGACGGATGCGGACGTCGACGGCGCGCACATTCGCACGTTGCTCCTGACGTTCCTGTTCCGCCAGATGCCGGTCCTGATCGATCGCCGGATGGTCTACATCGCCCAACCGCCGTTGTACGAGGTGCGGTCGAAGGGCAAGAAGAAGTCGGAATACGTGCTGACGGAAAACGAGATGCGCCGGCGCATGGTCGAGCGCGGCCTCGAGGGCACGTCGATGGCCATCCGCGAAGGCTTCGCCCCCGCCGCGCAGGACGACGGCGCACCGAAGAAGGCGCCGACGTTCCAGCTTCGCAAGTTGACGGACACCGAGCTGAGCGAGCTGGTCAAGATGCTTGCCGACGCCGAGCGCATCGTCAATGTTCTCGAACGCCGGGGAATCGTGTTCAGTAAGTTCCACGAGGCGCACTACGATGGTGAGAAACTGCCGCGTTTTGTGATTCGCTACCAGGGCCGTGAGGAAGCATATTGCGAGGCGGCGGATTACGAAAAGCGCCTCGATGAGATCGGAGCGGACAAGCGCCTGGCCGCCGAGAACGGCGACGACGCGGAGGAATCGCACGTGATGGCGGAGGAGCTCCACGAGGTCGCGCGAATCAATCAGATCGGCGAACGGCTCAGGAGTGAGTTCGGCCTGGACATGAACGATTTCCTGCTGACCGAGGAGAAGACCGAATCGGGCGAAACACTGCCGACGAAGTTTCAGCTTACGCACGGCGACGACAGCTATGACATCGCCTCGCTGGCCGGCATCTGCCCGGCGATCCGGCAGATCGGCGGCAAGGGCATCGACATCAAGCGGTTCAAGGGCCTCGGCGAGATGAACGCCGATCAGCTCTGGGAGACGACGATGAACCCGGCGACGCGGACGCTGCTGAGCGTGCGCCTTGACGACGCCGGCGAGGCCGATCGCCTCTTCAGCATCCTCATGGGCGACGACGTCGAGAAACGACGCAAGTTCATCCAGGATCACGCCCTCGAGGTCCAGAACCTCGACGTGTAGTGCGCCAACCAAGAGCCCCAGAGGCGGACACCCCGGGGGCTCGTACGACGGGTTCGCTGTCAGCGGCTGCCGCTGCTGCGCGGCGGTCCGCTCGTCGGCACGCTTGCCGCACCACGTTCGCTGACCATCGGATGTGAGAGCACCTGCACGCGGTGGCGGAATTGCTCCGGCGTCAGTTCGCCTTTGGCCAGGGCGCTGATGTCAGCGCTCTTGGCGCGAAGGGTCAGAGCGGTCGACGAACTCGTGCCAGGGTCCGCGGCCATCTCTCTCTGCAAAAGGGCGAGCCAGTCCTCCGGTCTGGCTTGTGGTTCGACGAGGATCGTCCGCCTTGCGACTTCACGACGCAAGGCCGTCGGCCCTGTGAGCGTTACCACGATGAACTCGTCAGCGGACAAATGGCGCATATTGGCGGCGTGGACGAGTGTGTTGATGATTGTCGTCTTGAGAGTCTCCACGCGTTCCGCACTGTACTTGGGAGTGGTGTCTGCCGCGGGGCTGCGACGTTTCGGTCTCTGGGGCTGGTAGAGTTCCTCGCGGGTTCTGACCCAGACGGGGTCGCCCTCGTCCGCCGGCTGTACGAGTTCCTCGGTTTCAACGTGCGGGCCCGGCGCCAACGGGAGATCGACGTTGATGAAGAACAGGACGCCATAGTCCTGCAAGTAGAGGGGTCGCGGCAGGCCGCCCGCACCGCCGAACGCCGCGTGGTACCCCCGCGTCGCGAAGACATTCAATCCGTGCGTCTCGGGCAGCAGATCGGCCTGCCGGAGCCTGTCTTCAAAGATTCGGCTCATTACCGCGAGATCCTCGAGGATTTCCGTGAATGCATCGACCGGTATCTCTCTGGCCGGAACCACAAGGATCGCCGGCATCGGCGCTGCGCCGAAACGGCCATACGGCAGTGCGCCGAGAAGTTTGTCGACAAAGACGGGTTCGGGCGTGCTGAGCGCCAGCCCTGATGCCGGAACATCAGGCGGCTGCGGAGTGCTCGGAGCCACCTGGGCGCCGACGACGGCATTCAGGACGACGGTCAGAACGACAACGAGCGTGTGGAGTTGCGTCAATCGGTTCATCTCTTTGCTCCTTAGTCTGTATTTGCGTCGCGGGTACCGGCCAGCAGGCCGGCCATGTCTTTCTTCGTGCGTTCGATTTCACCCTCGGTCGCCGCCGCCAGAGTGACCAGCGCGTTGGCGAAGTGAGCGCTGTCCTGGCGTCGGGTCGCGTCGAGCTCGACCAGGGCCGACGCAACCCATTGGCGGTTCTGCACTTGAGCGATGTAGATGGACGCAACCAACTCCTCGAGCAGGCGATGGGTGGTTGCATTGGAGCTTGCCAGGGTTTGCGCGGCTACCTGGAGGAGATCGGTGCGATATTGTTCTGTAAGTTCCTCGCGCAGGGCAACATAGCTGGCATCGAGTGTGGCCTGCCATTGGCGGCTCAGGTCGGCGATCACGTTCTGACGAACGGCCGGTTCGATGGAGGTGGCCAGCGACTGTTCGATGGCCTTTTGTATTTCTGCGCTGCCTGGTTGGCGAGGCGCCGAGAGGCGGCCTGCCGCAAAGCCTGCGAAGATCAGCACGGCAGCCGCCGCCGCGAGGCGGCGAAACGTGTGGGTGTTGTGGGCTTGTGGAGCCGGCACGGTCGCCTCGCCGAATTTCGTAAGCAGTGCATCGAGCACATCTTGCGGCGGCTGCGGAGGGATCGGCTCGTTGCTGTACTGTTCGATCGCTCGTTGGAGAATGTCGTCTTTACGTTCCATAAGGCAACCTCTTTTCTTTGGCTTCGACCGGTTCGAGCAGGTAGCGTAACCTCGCCTTGGCGCGGTGCAACAGCACGCCGACGGCGCCGCTGGTGATCGTCAGCTCCTTGGAGATCTCGCGGTAACTGAGGTCGTTAAAGTGCCGCAGGCAAAACACTTTCGCTTCCTGCGGCGGCAGTTGCGCGATCGCGGCGCGCAATCGCTCGGCCAACTCAAGGTTCTGTGCGTCGGCATCAGGTCCCGGTCGCGCGCTGACGATGTCGATGCCGTCGTCGTTGGCTTCGTGGCGCACCCGTCGCACGCGCCGGCGCAGTTGGTCGATCGCGCGCGTCGTTGCCAGATGCAGCAGCAAGGCACGAACGTTGCGCACCGGCTGACGCTGCGACAACGCAAACGCGGCGAGAAACGCCTCCTGAAAGCAATCGGCCGCGTCCGCCTGGTTGCGAAGCAGACGGTAGGCGGTCTGCCACACGACCGATGCGTGTTCTTCCGCGATGCGCTGCCAATTGTGCACGTGCAAGGCAAATACCTTTCGAAGCCGGTGCATGGATTCGTGTCTTTGGCGCCGAGCAAGAAGCCGATTCGTCTATCCTGCTACAATGAATATGTCGATCCGCGCGACGGTTTTATTACGTCGCGCTCGGACAAACGGTTGCCAGGCAACATTGTCACGCGGATGACGAAAAATTCGCGACTTTATTGGAAGCGTCTTGTTTTTTCCCTTGCAATCTCGCAAACCGGCAGGCACAATACCAGCGTTAGTGACAGGTGAGGTCGTCGCCGAGTTGAGGTCAACGTCAAAATAGGGAGGCGCTGCATGACGGGGGAACGCAGAAGCTTGAAAACGCCGGCGATGAGAGGGTTGCCCGCGTTCCTGCTTTTGGCAGCGGCTTCGGTTTTCCTTGCCGGTTGTGCCACGACAACGACGCAGAACAGCGTCGATTCCACTGGGACGGTCCCGTCGGAGCGAAGCGAGCGGGAGTTGCTGGCGGATGTCCAGCGAAGATTCGAGAATCCCCAGGCGCACTATGAATTGGGTCGGGTGTACGCGCGATCGGGACAATGGACGAAGGCGGAATATCACTACAACGTGGCGCTGGGATTCGATCCGGCGTTGCGGGCGGCCCAGGCCGGCGTCGTCAGGATGTTTATCGATCAGGGGCAGAACGCCAAAGGCGAGCAATATGCTTCGAGTTATATCAATTGGATTTCCACCAACGAGCGTGAGTTGTTACGCTTGGCGTGGGAGTTCGAGAAGGTGAATCTGGATGACCATGCCATGCGATGCTTTCGGCAGGCGCTGGCCGTCGCGCCGGATTCGGCTGAAGTCAACAAGCAGGTCGGTTTCTACTACCTTGGCAAGAACGACACCGCCAGGGCCAGACAGCACCTGGGCCGGAGCTTTGAGTTGAATCCAAGGCAGCCGGATGTTGCCGGAGCACTCGGCACCCTCGGAGTGGTTGTGGAATCGCCCGAGGCGCCGCCGATGACGATGGAGAAAACGCGGTAGAGAGCGACGAGATAGTCCTGTTTCGATGAAATGCGATGATCCAATCGTTTTCATTGCCCCGTGGCGAACGGATGCGCTGCGGGGTTTTTTTTTGCCGCTGCGAGGTGATCCATGAGACTGGGAAAGTACTCGCTGGGAATCGGAGATCGGTTCGGCCGGCAGGGCAAGGCGCAATTGGCGGCGCTGCTCAAGGCCAAAGAGGCCGGGATCGAGGTGACGCCCGTTTGGAACAAGTCGAGTCGCGAGCACGGCATCATCGGAACCGAGCCGGCCGACGTGCGGCGCGAAGCCGATGAGGCCGTCGCGGCCTGCGCGTGGGAGGGGCCGTACTTCGTCGATGCCGATCACATCAGCTTGGCCAACGTCGAGGGTTTTCTCGAGGCGAGCGACTTTTTCACACTTGATGTCGCGGGTGTTATAGGACGACAAACAAGAGAAGAGGAGCTCAATGCATTTGTTTCTCGCCACGAGGGTTTGATCGGCAGTGTTCAAATCGGCGGCAGTGCGGCGGGCCTTGAGATCAGCGCGGCCGACTTGCGCAGGATCGCGTCCAAGTATCTGGCGGCGGTCCAGGAGGCAGGACGCATTTATCGGCATATCGAGTCGCACAAAGGCGCCGGGCGATTCGTGACGGAGGTGTCGATGGATGAGACGGATACCCCACAGACACCGGTCGACCTGCTGGTGATCCTCGTGGCCATCGCCGATGAAGGGATCGCCGCACAGACAGTGGCGCCGAAGTTCAGCGGACGTTTCAACAAAGGGATCGATTATGTCGGCGATATCGGGCGGTTCGCCTGGGAGTTCGAGGAGGACCTGGCGGTGCTCGGGTATGCCGTGAGAGAGTTCGGCCTGCCGGAGAACCTGAAGCTGAGCATCCACTCGGGCAGCGACAAGTTCTCGCTCTACGAGCCGATTCAGAGCGCCTTGCGCCGGTTCGATGCGGGCCTTCACGTCAAGACGGCGGGTACCACGTGGCTGGAAGAGTTGATCGGGCTGGCGAGGGCCGGTGGTGACGGCCTGGCGATCGCCAAGGAAGTTTTCCATCAGGCGGTGAGCCGGATGGAGGAGTTGTGCGGCCCGTATGCCAGTGTCATCGATATCGACAGGACGCGATTGCCCGACCCCAGGGTCGTTGCGAGCTGGGATGGCTCGTTGTTCGGCCAGGCCCTGCGACATAATCCGTTTTGCGCCTGCTACAATCCGCACCTGCGGCAACTGCTGCATGTCGCATACAAGATCGCCGCCGAGATGGGCCCACGATTCACCGAGGCGCTCGAGCGTTATCAGGAGATCATCGCCGGTTACGTCACTGCCAACCTCTACGACCGCCACATCCGCCCCCTGTTCATCGATTGATCCTCCGGCCGAACCGATGCCCAAGTCAGGGTAATGGGTCCGCGCGGCATTGGACCGCGAGGAGTGGTGGTGAAAATACGTAGTTTCCACAATAGAACGCATATGCTGGTCTTGGTAGAATAGTGGATTGGCGGTGTGTACGGTTGGGGCATAGGAGGCGTCTACGCAATCTGTGGCGCCGAGGGTTTCACTTCGCAGAGGCAGCGCTCACGGTCCGTGTGCGACCGGAATCCAAGGTCCTAAAATCACGGCGGCGGTGCGTCGTATTCACTTTTTGCGGCCGGCGGTGTGGGTCTGCGCGCCGTGTCCCACATGGCGTCACTTGTGATAGACGCCTGTTTATGGGGCGGCATGAGAGCGGGGACGAGATCGCCCTTTGCCCCTAAAGCGGTCGGGCCGCCGCGTCGAAGTGTAGGCATCGGCTGTCCCGTGACGGCAAGACCCTTTGACCTTGGAGGCATATGAGTCAGAGCCAACGACAACAACGACTGCGTCTGCTCGTCAGGAAGCTCAACAAAGAGCGCAAACGACAGGCCAGCCAGATCGATATCCTCTGCAACGATCTGATCGGCGCCCAGCGGGGCTTTATCCAGAGGCTCGACGACATCGCTTTTGCCGCACGGTTCTACAAGTCCCTGTTGGGGATCACCGACCTGCGGGTTCTGCTGACGCAGGCAGACCAAGTCATTGAGGAAGGGTTGCCCGGGGCCGACGTCACGTTCTTCCTTCGCCGGTCTGACGGGTCCGGGCTTGGCGCGTTCCATGCCGACCAGGCCGCGACCATCGACGGCACGCCGCTCGAAGACTACTTCCCCTCGGAGCTGGTTGAGGCCATCTGCAAGTC
>JAAYBA010000164.1 GCA_012719085.1 Planctomycetota bacterium | reverse complement strand
AGTTCCAGGACCTCTGGCGACTGACCGATGAGGTGCTCGCGACCCATGATGACGATCTGGCCCTGGCGGCCGCCACACCGCTGCTGACGGACCCGGACGCATTTGCGGCCCAAGTCCGAGAACTGTACAACCAGCGGGACCAGGAAGGCAACGGCACGTTGCACTTCAGAGACGGACGGGTGGTGGAGTACTACTCGAAACCTCAGTTCCTCGGGCATCGAATCACCGGACGCGTCTGGAGCTTTCGAGATGTCACAGAAACCTACGAGGCCGACCAGGAACAAGCGAAGCTCCTGCACCAGGTGGCAACCATCAACGAGGAATTGACGCATTTCGCCTACGTCGTTTCGCACGATCTGAAGGCCCCGCTGCGAGGCATCAAGATGCTCAGCGAGTGGCTGCGCACCGACTGGGGCGAGAAGCTCGACGAGGAGGCGCGGGAGAACCTGCATCTGCTCGAAGGCCGAGTCCGCCGGATGCACGACCTGATTGAGGGAATCCTTCAGTACTCCCGCGTCGGACGCATCAAGGAGGACGTGGTGGCCGTCGACCTCGGCGATCTGTTGCCCGGCATCGTCGATGCGATCGCGCCGCCGGCGCACATCACCGTCCGCGTGGACGGCCCACTGCCCACCATCGAATGCGAAAAGACCAGAATCACCCAGGTCTTCCAGAACCTGCTGACCAACGCCGTCAAATACATCGACAAGCCGGCCGGCGAGGTCGTCGTGGCCTGCACCGAAGACAGCGATGCCTGGACCTTCAGCGTTACGGACAACGGGCCCGGGATCGAAGAAAAGTACTTCGAGAGAATCTTCAAGATCTTCCAGACGCTGGCGCCGCGCGACGAATTCGAGAGCACCGGCGTCGGACTGACCCTGGTCAAGAAGATCGTCGAACACTACGGCGGCAGGATCTGGGTCGTTTCAGAGGTCGGCAAAGGAAGCACCTTCTTCTTCACGCTGCCGAAGAGGACTACGGCAATCACTGGATCGCAAAGCATTGAGGATCCGTGCGTTCTCGCATGCGAAAGCGACACATCCGGAGGTTGAGACAACCATGAGCGTCTTCCAGAAACTCGCCATCGGTTCGCTTGTCCTCTCGCTGCTGGTGGCGGCTATGGGACAGTTCGCCGCCGTCTACAGCCAACGGACGCTCCAGGAGGCCGTACGCAGAGGATCGGAGATCGTCGCGACCGAGACGATGGACAAGATCGACCGCTGCATCCAGAGACGACTCGAAGATCTCCAGGTCTACGCGCGCGGGCGGAGACTCCGGCAGGTCCTGGCCGAATCGAACGACCGATTCGGCCGGATGACCGACCCTCTCGAACCCATCCGCCGCCTCGACGAGCGGTGGATGGCGGCGCCCAAGCACGTGCTGAGCCCCTGGATGCAGGACCTGCTCGACGAGGGCCTCTCGGACGCCCTGCGCAGAGACATCGAGGTCGCGGACTTCTACCGGGCCCAGTACGGCTACCCGCTGTACGGCGAGATCTTCGTAACGAACCAATACGGTGCGAACGTCGCGCAGACCGGCTGGACGAGCGACTACTACCAGGCGGACGAGCCCTGGTGGCCGCACGCCCGCGACGAAGGGACCCACGTCGGAGACATTCACTACGACGAAAGCGCGGGCGTCCACGCGCTGGAGCTGGCCGTGGTCGTCAGCAACGAGGACGGCCGGTTCGCCGGCGTGATCAAGGCGGTGCTGAACGTCGAGGAGGTCGTCGGCATCATCACCAATGTCCGGGCCGCCTCCGAGCACCGCAGCACCACGCTCGACCTGTTCTCGCCCACAGGACAGACGCTTTATCATGCCGGTCCTCTGGCCGTGCCGTATACCGCGTCCACGGCCCTCCTGCACGGCATGGCCCGCGCCGAGGACGGCACGGTCGCCTTCATGGTTGGCGCGCCGTCGCACGGGCATCGCAACTTCGCGGGCCTGGGCTGGACGCTGCGGATGGGGTACGACCGCCGGGAGATCTTCGCCCCCATCGCCCGCCTGCGCGCGGTCCTGCTGGCCTTCTCCATCGGGGTGGCCCTCGTGGCCCTTCTGGGCGGCCTGCTGCTGGCGCGGCATATCGCCCGGCCGATCGGCCAGTTGACCGAGACGGCCAAGGTCATCTCGGAACGCAAGGACTACTCGGTCCGCGCCTCGCAGGTCTCCGATGGGACAATCGGCACGCTGGTCGAGGCGTTCAATACCATGCTCCAGCAGATCCAGATGCATGAACGAGCGCTGATCGCGGCCAACGGGCAACTCTGTCGAGAGATCGCCGAGCGAAAGAATGCCCAACAAGAACAGAGGATCCTCTTCGACCAGTTGGAGCAGAAGAACCAGGAACTCATGGACTTCGCGCACGTCGTTTCACACGATCTGAAGGCCCCGCTGCGAGGCATCAAGATGCTCAGCGAGTGGCTCTGCACCGACTGTGGCGAGCAACTCGATGCCGATGCCAGGGACAAGCTCCATTTGCTCCAGGGCCGGGCCGAGAGAATGCACGACCTGATCGAAGGGGTCCTTCAGTACTCCCGCATCGGACGCATCAAGGAAAATGTCGTAACGGTGGATCTCAACGCCCTGCTTCCCACGATCATCGACACCATCGCGCCGCCCGAGCACATCACCATCCGCATGGACAGCCGACTGCCCGTGATCCAGTGCGGGACCACGCGCATCACCCAGGTCTTCCAGAACCTGCTGACCAACGCCGTCAAATACATCGACAAGCCGGCCGGCGAGGTCGTCGTGGCCTGCACCGAAGACAGCGATGCCTGGACCTTCAGCGTCAGTGACAACGGGCCGGGGATCGAGGAACGCTATTTTGAGAGGATCTTCAAGATCTTCCAGACGCTGGCGCCGCGCGACGAATTCGAGAGCACCGGCGTCGGACTGACCCTGGTCAAGAAGATCGTCGAACACTACGGCGGCAGGATCTGGGTCGTTTCGGAGGTCGGCAAAGGAAGCACCTTCTTCTTCACGCTGCCGAAGCAGGTCTCATGCACGCAGAGCCTGGAACCCGCAGAAGTCAGCGCCTCCTGAAGCGCTGGATATCCCGAGCGGAACAGCGTATCATGGTGTCCGTGGTGAATGCCCTGCGAACCAGAAGAAGGAGCCGCCTGCATGACGGATCGCCGACAGATCGCGTGGATTGGGTTGTTTGTCATAACGTACTGTCCATTGTGTTTTGGCGCCGATTTCTTCCCGACATCGGCCCGTCGGGAGGGCTTTCTCAAGGCCCTGGCCCGGCAGGACGCCGGCTACGATGAGGCCGAGAAGATGCTGGCGGCGCCCTTCTCGTCGCCGGGCTACCATACGACACTCGATTCCGGCACGGTCCATCGCACCCGCGAGTCGCTCGCCTATGCGGTGGCCCTGCTCGATTCGGGCGACCCCAACCGCCTGGAGCGGGCCGAGCAGATCCTCGACCGCGTGATCGATCTTCAGGACCAGGACCCGGCCAGCCGGACCTATGGCATCTGGTCGTGGTTCCTCGAAGAGCCGCTCGCTCAGATGTCACCCCCCGACTGGAACTGGGCCGATTTCTGTGGAACGCAGTTGCTCCAGGTCGCCATCGATCACATGAACCGATTGCCCGCGGAGCTGCAGGAGAAGGTGCGGCAGTCGATCCTGCACGCCGCCCGCTCCATCCGGCGGCGCAACGTCGGACCGGGCTACACCAACATCGCCATCATGGGCACCTACGTCACCTTGATCGCGGCAGAACGGTTCGGGGATGCCGAACTGCTCGAGTACGGCAAGAAACGCCTGCAACAGTTCTGTGACTATACTGAGCAGAAGGGCTCGTTCAGCGAATACAACAGCCCCACCTATACGGTCGTCGCCATCAACGAACTGACCCGCATCCTCACGCATGTCCAGGACAGCGAATCGAAGCGGCTCGCGGAGGAACTGAACGCCTTCGCCTGGCGCCATCTCGCCCGGCGCTTTCATGCCCGGACGAGACAGTGGGCCGGGCCGCACAGCCGATCGTATGCGACGCTGCTGCCTCCGAGCGTGCTGGCCTTCATTCAAAGAGGGACCAACGGCAAGACCAGTTACATGCCCGAGGCACAGGCATATGAATCCATCGACGCCCATCGCATCCCCGTCACCTGCCCGGACGACCTTCTGGGTTACTTCGCCTCACTCACCGAACCGCGAGAGGAGATCGAGACCTTCGTTCTGAACCCAGCCGACGAGCACGACCTGATCGGCCGGACCTACCTGCACCCGGACTTCACGCTGGGCTCGATCAACTGCGGCGACCTGTGGAACCAGCGCCGCCCGCTCGTGGCCTACTGGAACACCTCGGGCGGACCGGCCGCGATGCGCGTCCGCTTCCTCCACGACGGCTACGACTATGCATCGGCCAGTCTCTTCACCATCCAGGACGGCCCCGAACTGCTCGGCGCGGTGGTCTTCGCCACCGACCGCGGCGATACCCATATCTCGCTCGACCGCATCGCCAACGGCACGATTCAGGCACGCGACCTGCGCATGCGGCTGCAGTTCGAAGGAGCGGTCCACGATCTGAAACTGCCCGATCAGGTGACTATCGGCGATCCGATCGAATTCGAGTCGGGACGCATCAGTGCCCAGTACGCCGTCCACGCCGCCCAGATCGATGAGCTGCCCATCCGGATGGAGACCGGGCGAGACGAGGAGGGCGCCTGGATCGACGTGGTCCTCTACAACGGGGTGACGCGGGAATTTGACTTCAACAAGATCGTCGCGGCGGGCGTCATATTCACGCTGTCGCTGACGCCATCGACGGGCCCCATGCGGGTGACCGATCCGCTGGTCTTCAAGACGATGGCCGGCACCACGATCGTGGAGGGCGAAGTCGTCCCGCCCCGCGACAAATGGCAGTGGCGACGCTCGGGCAGGACCTCGCTGATCCTGACGGTGCCGATGACGCCGCTGCCCACGAAACGCCAGACCACGGCGACTACCGCCCAGATCGACGTCGAAGACCCCTGGAAATCGTTCCAGTTGTAGCAGGGGGCAGCCCCCGACGAAGTCACCGATCACTTCTCGAGTGTGACCTGATCGAACAGGACGCCGTTCTGGTCGATGGCCTGAAGCTGGAGCGTCTTGCCGAAGACATTGACCAGCACGAAATGGTGGTCGCGGCGGACCTTGGCGGTGAACCACGAACGCGTCGGCGCGTAGTTTTCAAGCCCGCCACCGGCGCCGCCGATCTGGAGATAGATCACGCCCCCATGCGGATCGACCGTGTCCTTTCGGATGGGCCAGGTCCGCTCGTAGTCGTGGATGTGGCCGAAGAAACAGATATCCACACCAAATCGCTCGTAGAGTTCGACCAGAGGCCGCAGCCGCAAATCGCCGCGCGGAGACGACTTGCCCTTCCAGGTATCGCCGTAATCGTTCTCGTCCGACGAATAGGGGGGATGGTGGTGCACCGTGAATTTCCATGTCGCGGTGCTTCGGGCAAGCTCCTGTTCGAGCCACTTGTACTGCTCGCTGTCGGGAGCCACGCTGCGGTTCGTATCGATCAGGAAGAACTGAGCGTTCCCGTAGGTAAAGGTATAGCGGTACTCGGGGGCCGGATTGCTGATGTAGCGGTAGTAATTCGCGTCGTCCTGATCGTGATTGCCCAGGATGGCGAAGATGGGCACGCGGCTCATCAGCTCGTGCGCCGGCTTGAGGAACTCGTCCGTCCACTCGTGCCTCCTCGATCCATTGCCCACGATATCGCCGGCGTGGATCAGGAAGTTGGGGCGTTCTTTGAAGACCAGTTGGGAGATTCGGCCCCAGACGGGCGGGTTGTTCTGCGTGTCGCTGACGCCGGCGAAGGCAAAGGCCGACCCATCCTCCACGGCCGTCTGGAACGTATAGAGGTCGCTGATCGATTCGGTGCCATCGGGTCCGACGGAGACGACGCGATAGAAGTAGTTGGTCTGCGGCTTGAGGTTCTCCAGTCGCACCTCGTGCAGATCGCCCTGGCCGGCGGCGGAGACCGAATTCGTCAGCGGCGTCTGCTCGCCGAACTCCACCACCGAGGTGGCCTCCTGTGACGTCTCCCACAGGATCGTGATGCCCGTCTTCGTCGCGTATTGCAGATACGGCCCCACGCTGATGATCGACGGCGCCGCGACCTCGGCGGGCAATTCGGTCGAGGCCTTGACCTCCTCGAATCGCGACCTGACCCGGTCCGCCCCCAGGGCTTCATCGTAGACGGCGACCATCCGCAAGCTGCCGATCATCCCGTCGAACTCGTTGTCGTCGCGGTATGCCCCGATCGTATACCATGCGTGCGAAGGATAGAGAATCTTCCCCTGCTGGACCGTTGATTCGTTCGCCAGTTGACCGTTGACGAAGAGCCTGTGGACCTTGCCGTCGTACGTTCCGACGAGATGGTACCACTTGCCGGCCTCGACCGACTTGGCCGTCTGGAGATAGGTCAGCGACTTGGCGCCTTCGCTGGCCACAGCAAAAAAGGGCCGCCCGCGCCGAGCGCCCAGCACCCAGCCCCGCTCGTAGTCGCCGTTGTCTTGAAACGCGCCGATGACGCCCATGTAGTCGCCGAACTGCCGAAAGCGGGCGAGCGTCTCGACGCTGATCCGCTCGACGGGCGGGCGGGGACCGTCGGGATAGCGCCCCAGATGAACGACGCCGGAAGCACCGTCCAGTTCGAGGTATTCGCCGATCGAATCGGCGAAGAAGCGGGCCCGGCCGTCGAGCCGCCCGTGAACGTCGCCGATCCGATCGGTGACGACACCGTCAGTGAAATGCGTCTTACCGAATTGCCAGCGGCTCACCTGTGCGCCGGCGGCGGCAACAAGAAGAAGGGTCCAAACGATGACACAACGGTACGTCCTGCTCATGATCGTCTCCAGAGTGAATGCGCGTTGTCCCGTAGGATACCACGGCCGTGATCGAGTGCAACACCGAGTCACGGGGCCAGGTGAATCGACTGGATGTCCCCTTTGGGGATCTCGACCTTCTTGAAGGTGCCCGCCGTCGGATAGGCCTTGCGTATGGTCAGGCCGTCGGGCGAGACGCCGTCAAGCTCGCCTGCGTAGAAGGTGACTTGCCCCACGGTCCGAACCATGCCCAAGGGTGGCGGAGGCGGTGTGATTCGAACGCCCCCCTCCGGCGTGCGGGCCTCGACGAGACACTGCCTGCCTGCGTCGGACGCCTTGACATTGCCGAAACCGATCGGCTTCATTCCCTGCGCCAGATTGTTCCGGATCGCAGCGATCTGCTCGGCGCTGATGGCGGCAGAAGCGGAATCGTTCTGTCCGGTATCGCCTTTCTTCCCGCAGCCGGAAACGACCAGATACGCGATCCAAAGCGTCACACAGGCCCAGCGGCATCTCCTCTTCATCGAAACGGTCCTTTCATAAACCGATACACGCGTGGCTTACATGCTCGCTTCCGTGCGCTTCCCATCGTACCAGTAGGTCGGGACATCTTCCCCCGTCGACTCCTTGATCGCACTGACGTGACCGTCCAGCCAGCACGTGTTGGACGACCTGGAATGACGGAAGCACTCCCGGATGGTGTCATGTCCTTGCCAATAGCTGCTCACGAGGGAACTGCCAGGACGCCATTGGGTCAGGTTGATGCTGGCGCCGGGTCCGATGCAGAACATATCTGAATCAATGCCGTCGAGCTTCTGCTCGATGTGGTCCTGGAAGACGACGACTTCATCGTGCTTCCTGAACGCGCGGTCGATCTTGCTGTCTGCAACGTAACTGTTCAGGCCATACGAGCAGTACTTGAAGTATCTCTGGTACAGAACCCCCCAACCATTCTCCGGCCAGTCGTCGTTGCGTACCGTACTGGGGCAACGGAAGATCTTCTTGTTCTTGGCGTAGGGTGCGTAGGCGATACCCCAGTACGCATAGGCGTCGTTTGGCCCATAGTCTTCGATGACAGACCCACCTTCCCACGCATTGTCCCACAGTCCCTGGTTCGGCGCCGAATGGGTCTTTCTGTCGTAGTCGTCCAGGTACATGTGCAGCGCGACCCCGAGACCTTTGATGTGGGCCACGCAGACAACACCCTTGGCCTGGTCGCGCGCCTTCTTCAGAGACGGCATCAGAATCCCCATCAGAAGCGCGATGATCGCCACGACCACCAGCAGTTCGATCAGTGTAAACGCCCTCTGCCTTTTCATGTCTCTATCCTTTACACGATTCCTTCTCTGTTGTCATATCAACCGACGCCGGGCAAATTAGCCGGAGGACTTTCGGACCGTGTGAGAGCATGATGTATTCTATGTTAATCTCCCGGACGTGATAAGTACACTCCATTTGGCCCCAATGCCGAGCGCACTTCACGTTTGTAGGTAGATCCTGGGGGCTCTGCAATCGACTTTGTCATTCCGACCGGAGCGCCGCGCAGTGGAGGAATCTGGCTGCGAACGGCACATTGCCTTATCCTCGGCCAGATTTCTCGGTGCGGGCTTCGCCCCATTCGACTTGGCTCAGAGCCTGCCCTGAACGCCGTTGAAGGGGCGAGCTCTTAGTCGAAAAGACAAGATTCTTTCCTTGACTTGGCAGGAACCGATCTACAAACGCGCAGTGCACCCACCCATAGGCAGATTTCGGCGAGTTTTTTTCGGAAAAGTCTTGCACACCGCCGGCCGACGTATATAATAGTTTATTCTATGGGCACTAAGAGCACAATTCGTTCCATCCTCGACGGCCGCATCGGCCTGCTCGCCCTGATCCTGCGCCGCTAAGGCGCGAATAACGAACCACCACAACTCGTTGCAGTCCCCTTTTCTTACGCAAAACCGTAGTATTTCGGCCTCCATTGCGGCATAATGCCGACGGCCCGAAATGATGTTCCGGAGAAATACGATGCCTGATGAGAAAGTCTTCATTTTCGACACGACGTTACGCGACGGGGAGCAGTCGCCCGGCGCCTCGCTCTCGATCCCCCAGAAGCTCGAGATCGCCCAGCAACTGGCGACCCTGGGGGTCGATATCATCGAGGCGGGCTTCCCGGTCTCCTCGCCGGCCCAGTTCGAGGCGACGCGCCTCGTGGCCGAACAGGTGCAAGGCCCTGTCATTACAGGGCTTGCGCGAGCCAAGGACGTGGATATCGAGGCGGCGGGCAAGGCCCTGGCCCCGGCGGCGAACAAGCGGATCCACACGTTCATCGCGACCTCGCCGATCCACATGAAGCACAAACTCAACAAGCCGCCGGACGAGGTGGTGAAGATGGCGGTCGCCGCCGTCCAATGCGCCCGGCAGTTCGTGGACGACGTGGAGTTCTCGCCCGAGGACGCCGGACGCAGCGAAATCCCGTTCCTCATCGAGATCCTCGCAGCCGTGATCGAGGCCGGTGCGACCACCTTGAACATCCCGGACACGGTGGGCTACATGCTGCCCTACGAGTACGGCCAGCTCATCGCCACACTCAAGCGCGATGTCCCCGGCATCGACAAGTGCGTCATCAGTACGCATTGCCATAATGACCTCGGCGTGGCGGTCGCCAATTCGCTGGCCGGCGTCCAGAACGGGGCTCGCCAGGTCGAGTGTGCCGTCAACGGACTCGGCGAACGGGCCGGCAACGCCGCACTCGAGGAGATCGTCATGGCAATCCACACGCGGGCCAACTTCTTCACGGACAGCGGCGCCACGGGGTTGACGATGAACATCAATACGAAGGAGATCTATCGCACCAGCCAGTTGGTCTCGCAACTGACGGGGTTCGTGATCCAGCCCAACAAGGCGATCGTCGGCGCCAACGCCTTCGCGCACGAGTCGGGCATCCACGTGGACGGGATCCTCAAGGAACGCAGCACGTACGAGATCATGACGCCCGAGACGATCGGCCTCGGCGGTTCGCGCATGGTGCTCGGCCGTCACACGGGCCGCCACGGATTCGCCGACCGCTGCCGACAGCTCGGCTACAAGCTTGCCGAATCCGAGCTCGAGCAGGCCTACGCTCGATTCCTGGAGATCGCAGACAAGAAGAAAGAGGTCTTCGATGAGGACGTCGCGGCGATCATCAACGACGAAGTCCGCGTTGTGTCGCAGGTGTACGAACTGAAGTACCTTCACGTTGCGTCGGGAACAGGGACCCTGCCGACGGCCAGCGTCCGTATCCGCATCGCGGGCCAGGAGCGTCAGGCGGCCGCCTGCGGCGATGGACCGGTCGATGCGGCCTATGAGGCGATTCGCGAAGCGACGGGCCTGTCGCCCAAGCTGGAGAATTATTCGATCCGCGCCGTCACCGGCGGCAAGGAAGCGATGGGCGAAGCCACGGTGCGCATCATCGACGCCGGACGAACGTTCATCGGCCGCGGCGCCTCGACCGACATCATCGAGGCCAGCGCCAAAGCCTACGTCGACGCCATCAACCGGATGACCGCCGCCCAGGAAGCCAATGGTCCGGGACCAGAAGCTGAATTGTAGTCGAAAGAAAGAGGAATCAACATCATGGCAATGACGATAACGGAAAAGATCTTCGCGCGGGCCAGCGGGCAGGCGAAGGTGGTGCCGGGACAACTGGTGGATGCCAACATCGACGTGGTGATGTGTCACGATGTGACGACGCCGCCGGCGATCTCGATGCTGGCCGAGCGCGGCATCGACCGGGTGTTCGATCCGGAGAAGATCGTGGTCACGCCGGACCATTTCCAGCCGCCCAAGGACGTCAAGAGCGCCGAACTGCACAAGCGGCTCGACGACTGGGCCAGGCGCCACAAGATCAAGTACTACTACAAGCTGGGCCGGGCCGGCGTCTGCCACGCCCTGCTGCCCGAGCAGGGGCACATCCGCCCGGGCGAGGTAATCGTCGGCGGCGATTCGCACACGTGCACCTACGGGGCCCTGGCGGCCTTCAGCACGGGAATCGGCTCGACCGACCTGGCGGCCTCGATCGCAACGGGCAAGCTCTGGTTCCGCGTGCCCGCTTCGATGAAATTCGTCCTGAACGGCTCGCTTGGGCCCGGCGTGTACAGCAAGGACGTGATCCTGACCGTAATCGCGCGGATCGGCACCGACGGGGCGCTCTATAAGGCGATGGAGTTCGTCGGTCCGGCGCTGGCCGAGATGTCGATGGAAGCCCGCATGACGATCACCAACATGGCCATCGAGGCCGGGGCCAAGAACGGCATCATCGGATTCGATGAGGTCACGAAGGCCTATCTCGACGGGCGACTGAAAGGCAAACAGGACTATACCGTCGTCGCCTCCGATGACGATGCAGAATACGCGGTAGTCGAGGAATTCGACTGCTCTACGATCGAACCGATGGTGGCCCTGCCGCACCTACCCAGCGGTGGGGTCGCCGTCGGGAACTGCGCGGGCATGGTGATGGACCAGGCCTACATCGGCAGTTGCACGAATGGGCGGATCGAGGACCTTCGGATCGCCGCCGGCATCATGAAGGGCAAAGAGGTGGCGATCCGCACGCTGATCGTGCCGGCCACGCCCGAAATCTGGAAACAGGCGAAGGACGAAGGGCTCTTCGACGTCTTCTACGACGCCGGCTGCGTGATCTCGGCGCCGACCTGCGGCGCGTGTCTGGGCGGGTTCATGGGCGTCCTGGCCGCCGGGGAGAAGTGCATCAGTACGACGAACCGCAACTTCGTCGGCCGGATGGGCAGCCCCAAGAGCGAGGTCTACCTCGCCAGCCCCGCCACCGTCGCCGCCAGCGCCGTCGAAGGCCGGCTCGCCGACCCGCGCAAATACCTGT
>JAAYBA010000163.1 GCA_012719085.1 Planctomycetota bacterium | reverse complement strand
GCCCAATCAGGGGAGGATCGTCTCCGGGACGAAGAAGGTGCCTCCTGCAGAGCCGTCCGGATATGGAGGAACGCCCTCCGGCGTCTTTGAAATCTTCATGGGCATCACATCCGAGGCCGAGTAGGTTTCGACATGGCCGTCCGTATACACGGCACGCAATTTCACATCGGGCATGGCCAACTCGGGGTCGCCTTCGACCGCCCAGTAGGATGAGAGCAACTGGGTTTCTTCCACGATCTCGGCCCCTTTGAGTCTCTCGCAACTACCGAAAGCGCCAGGGCTGCGCCAGTGATCGTACCCGAAGTAATCCGTAACCAGCAGTTGGTTGTACCGGCCCATGCTGGCTGGTCCGGTCGGACCTCGGAACAGCGTCTGTGATTCAGAAAGATAGCCGACATAGTTCCAGTAGAAGCAGTACGTTCCACCGAGCGGATCGGTCCGACGCGGCGTGTCCGGGTTGTCCCAGTCGTCTCCGGCGTCCCATGCTTCCTGCAGATACTTGTACCGCTGCGGCGCGTTCGGGCAGAACATCGTCTTGGCATCGGAAATGTAATCGTGCAGATACGCGCTCATGGAACGATGGAGTTGCGGACTTCGTTGCTCGATACCGATCATCTTGGTGGGGTCGGACCAACTCCACGTATCGCTGGTCCCGACGGTCGCTATCGATTGCGGGTATCGGTCGTTGTTGTCCATCGCGAAGAGATTGAGCGCGTTGCTGATCTCCCTCTGGTTGTACATCCCGAGGAACGCGCGGGCCTGGCGCCTCACGAGGTTGGCTGCCGGAACGAGAATGGCCATGAGCACCGAAACGATGGAGACCACCACGATCATCTCCACCAGCGTAAACGCCCTGGCACCGCCGGCTCCCACAGAGATGTCATCACATCCCCTGTTGATCTCAGAACCCTCCGGATTTTAGGTAGTTTTTTCGGACTACCGCAACGATTGCCTATTATAAGCCTCTTTCGTGCCCTTTACAAGCGTAATAAGCATCGTACGACGCGATTTGGTCGAGCGTGCGACAATTTCTGCGATTCCCACATATTGCGCTTTGTGGCGGCATGGAGCCCTATATATTGGGCTAACGACCATGTCCACGCCCTACCGAACGGCGGGAAACATGCCACGAACCGGGCGATGGAGAGCGGACGCCAAGCTGAATGCTGAGGCTCGCGGCCTTGCGCCGCTCTCCATGGACCTTTGCCAACCGCCACCGACCTGCGGGTTTTCATCACCGCGCGCCCATCTCCGTACCATCGGCGCGAACCACTCCATGCCGGAGACAATCACCCCACAACAATCCGAAGCCAAGATCAGTCTTGCGGTCGTTGACGTTTCTACTCTAATGCGGTGTCAGCGCTGCGCGTTTCATCCTCACAGAGGAGGCCATCCGCTGAGGCTGGCATACGGCGTTCCACCGTAGGCTCCCATGTTGATGCGATTGCCGTTCGGTGTACGTTCTGCACGCGGATACTCGTCAGGATCTCCAGCGTCGATGCACGGGCTCATCATCGAATCGCTGACCCATGCGTCCCATTCGGCATTGTAGCGACCGTACAGGGACTGCAGATGGAAATCTCCGTTGTCCGGATCGGCGAACAACGGATCGTCACCGATGTTCCCTGCGCTTCTGTCGGTGCCCTGCTGCACGCAACTGTATCGCGCTTTGCACCCGAACAGATCGCCTCTGCTGTTGTCCCAAAGGATGCAGTTGACGACGTCCGGATCGGCGCCGTTGTAGGCGGCGACGCCGAAGTCGTTGCGGACGATCGTCAGGTTCTTCAACGTCGGTGAGGCCCCCTGGTCGCAGAAGATCGCGCCTTCGCCGCTGCCGGTGATCACGAAATTGGCCAGCAGGCTCTGCGAACTCTCGGGCCCCAGAAAGGAAAACGCGTAGCCTTTCGTAACCACGATGACGGCGGCATCGGCGGCGCTCTGAATGGTGATTGCCCTGTTGTTCAGCACCACTTCGTCATTGGCGTTAAGGGTATAAACACCCGGCCATACGAGGACCGTGTCCCCATTCTTCGCCGCATTGACGGCTCTCTTGATGGTCTTGAATGCATAGGCCTGACTCAATCCGGTGTTCCCGTCGCGACCGGCGGTCCCGTCGACATGATAGACGGAGTATTCGGGGCTTTTGCTGGCCTGCCGGGTCCCGCCGTAGGCGCCCATGTTGATTCGCCCGCCGTTCGGAAGGGGCTCATCGCCGACGGACTCGAATGGATCGCCCGCATCGATGCAGGGGCTCTGGCCGCTGTCGGAAACCCATGCGCGGCTTGTCGGATTGTATCGACCGTAGGGGGAATTCAGGTGGTAGTCCTGGCCCCATTCGCTGGCAAACAGCGGATCCCGGCTGATGTTGCCTTCTCCCGAATAACCGCCCTGCACGTTCGAATAGGCGACCGGATTCCACGAGACCGGATCGACGATCGTCAGGGCCACCCCGCTGTTGCCCCACACGATGCTCGAACGAACCAGGATATCGGCGCCGCTGGACTGGATGCCACCGGCGGCCGACCCGAAACTGCCGGAGAGCTGGTTGCCGGCGACCGTGCAATTGGCCACCGTGACGCTCGTGCGGTAGAACGATGGTCCGAACGAGGACTTCCACTCGGCGAAGAGGCCGGCCCCGGCAGTGGCGGTATTGCTGGAGAAGACGCAATGCCGGAAGAGAACATCGGCGCCGCTTCCGCCGCAGTAGGCGCCGCCACCGGTCAGGCTACCCTGCGCGCCGTTGCCGGTGATGCGAGTCCCGGCGACGGTCACAACGCTCTCCCAGCAATAGAGTCCGCCACCGAAGCTGTCATTATAGGCGAAGTTGCCCTCGATTGTGGAGTTGACGATCGTGGCGCCGGACTGTCCGATCAGGCCGATGCCGCCGCCTCGGCCGCCAGTGGCGGCGCTGCCGAATCCGCCGGCCACACAATCACGGACCGTACAGTTCGAGATGGTCGGCGCTCCACCGACGGAGCCGATACCGCCGCCGATTTCGGCGCCGCAGTCCGTGATGATGCAGTTGGCAATTGTGGGACTGCTGAATTCGCAGTAGATTCCGCCACCGACCGGATGGCTCGCGCTTCGCGTCCAGCCTGACGCACTCGACGGGACTTGCGTTCCGAAGACGCGTCCGCCCCGAATGGTGAAGCCCGACAGAACGCTGTCGGCTCCCTCACCTGAGTGGAAGTAGAAGCCGCGATGGCTGTTCTGGCCCGACGTCGCACCGCAGTCAATGATCGTACCGGCCGCACCATTCGTGCTGCGTACCGTGATGGCTTTGCCTCGGAAGTCGATGTCGCGGTTGCCCGTGCCCGAGTAGGTCCCGGGCGCTACTTCGATGACGTCGCCGCCCCTGGCGGCATCGATCGCCGCCTGGATCGTCGCGAAGTCGCCCGGAACGCGGATCGTTGCCTCAGGGGAATAGAGCGAGATGCGGAGGTTGTCGATCACCGTTCGTGTGCCCGAAAAACTGATGTAGCACGTTCCTTCGGTCGACGAGACCGGCAGGCTGTGACGGCCGGAACGCAGGGAGACCGGATCGGACCACATCATTCCATCGCTGGAGACCCTGTAGGACAGGGTGCCCGGCTCCCATTGGGAGATGCTCGCCGTGCTCGGGAACGACACGTCGATCTCGACCGTTCCGTTGACCACTCGCTGGCTCTGGTTTGCACCGGTGGGAAAGCAATACCCAATCTCGGCCGGTTGGCCGGCGTATTCGACGAACGCCAGCCCCCGACCTCCATTGCTGTAGAGATAGTACAGATAGGGTCCGGGCAAGGGTGTGGCTTCTTGCGATCCAAAGGCTGAATGAACGCAACTGTCCGCCTCGGCCTTGTTCGTCTCGAAGTCGTCGGTGTATGTGTACGTCCAATCGGCACGTACGGCGCCCGTCGCGAAGGCCGCGATGAGAAGGCAGATCGTTCCGTATTGTGCGCGTGCGATCGGCTTCATATGAATCAGTGATTCCAGCATCCGGTCGATAGCTCAAAAAGGACTCCGGGGGCCGTTTCGCCGGCCCCGGAGCCTCGTGGGATATCGTGCGTCCCGTCATCACCCATGGCCGGCGGTCGGCAAGGAACACCTTCAGCCGAATCCCTTGCTGTACCGCCGAATCCGTCTTCCCTCAGGAAGACGTCCCCCCGGGAACCATTGGCCTCGTCGCCGGGTGCGTCCTTGCTTCGTTGACGTCCCTGACGTGGCTGTCGTTGTCCCGACGATCCATACGCACGATCAGACGATGCACCCTCAGTCACCGGATGCGGTATGGGAGCTACGCGTGGTTCGAGCCCGATGTGGTCCGTCCCCGTCGCACGCGGCAGTTTTCCGGTCGCCCCAAACCATGGATGGATCTCCGAGCAATCCAAGGATGAGGCGGTGGTAAGATAAAACCTCGGCGAAGCCATTGCTGCCAAGCATGGAATGAGAAACGGACGCCCGGAAGGGAGGCACCCGACCGGCCTGGGCCGGCCGGCGGCCTTCCGTCCAACAGCATTCGATGCTGTGCGCCGTTTCCTCAACATGACAGATCCCCTTGTTCTAAACGGTCCTGCGATTCCGATAAGGGTATTCGCAGCGTGCTTCGGTCTACCTCTATCGGAAAGATACGTCTGCGTCCTTAGTCCATCTCCGGTGGGTCCGGTTTCAGTCGTTGAAAGCCCCATTGGCCAGTTGAACCAGCCACAGCAGGCCCTGGGCCTCTCTCAAGCTCGTCCGCTCGACGGTCCGGGCGGGGGCCTGGAACTCGCTGAGGTCGCCGTCCAGGTCCTGGAGATACTCGAAGTCCAGGTGTCCAACCGTTCTATCGGCATCCAGGAATTCGACCCTGCGAATCAGATCCGCGTCCAGATCGATCGTGTAAACCAGCTTGTTGCTCTCGTGCACGACGGTGACCCGGACGTCACGTCCGTTGTCCAGCCGGTCGGTCGCGAAGGAGATGCGCTGCTCGGCGGCGTCGCGTCGAACGGTATCCATTACGTGCAGCCCCATCCAGGGCCGGTTCATGCCT
>JAAYBA010000018.1 GCA_012719085.1 Planctomycetota bacterium | reverse complement strand
GGTTCGTCCGAAACATCGAGGCCCGCTTGGGAAGACGCCTTCGCCCCCTCCCCCCCGGCCGGCCCAGGAAGAAGTCGAAAAAGGTGTACGTTCCCGGTAAAACCGGCAAGACGAACAAGCCGGAAAAGGGGGTGCGTCCCCGGTAAGAGGCCCGGCGAGCGTATGGATATAAGGCACACCGCAACCTTCAACGGACGCCTTGCGTTCCTCATCGGTCGTATTCGCAAGCGCTTGTGGGTCAAGCCGCTGGCGGTCAGCGGGCTGTCCGTTGCCGCCGCACTCCTCGCCAAGGCCGCGGACGGCACCGACCTCGGACAGATCGTGCCCAACGTCTCGGCGGACTCGGTCGAAAGCCTGTTGTCGGTCATGGCGTCGGGCATGCTGGTTATCGCCACGTTTGCAGTCACCTCAATGGTCTCGGCCTACGCCTCCGCAAGCAACACCGCCTCTCCACGGTCCTTTCCGCTGGTCGTCGCCGACGACCTCTCGCAGCGGGCGTTGGCGACATTCATCGGCGCCTTCATCTTCAGTGTCGTGGGGCTGGTCACGGCCAAGAACGACTTTTACCAGGCGGCGGGCCGGTTCGTCCTGTTCGTTCTGACGCTGCTGGTGTTCGCCCTCGTCGTCTTCGTCTTCGTCCATTGGGTGGACCGGATTGCCCGGCTGGGACGTCTCGAGACGACCATCGAGGGGGTGGAGAAAGCGACGACGGCCGCTCTGCAGCGGTGGCGAGATGCTCCGGCCCTTCACGGCGTGCCTGCCAGCCCCGGAGATCTTTCGGGACGGGCGGTTTTGAGTGACACCGTGGGCTACGTACAGCATATCGACATCGCCGCCTTGCAGGACTGCGCCGAGTGCATCGAGGGTCATATCCGGCTTGCCGTTCTTCCGGGGACCCTCGTCAGTCCCGTGCGTGCGCTCGGCTATGTCAGCGAAGACGCCCTGCCTGTCACCGAGGCGGACCGTGCTCGGATCGTCAAAGCCTTCGTAATCGGCAAACAGCGCACCTATGACGACGATCCGCGTTATGGTCTGATCGTGCTCTCGCAGATCGCGGACCGTGCATTGTCGCCCGGCGTGAATGACCCAGGGACCGCCATCGACATAATCGCCATCCTCATGCGTTTGTTTGTCTTCTGGGCGGCGCCGTCGCAGAACGAAGACGGCCTGCCGGTAAAATTCGACCGCATCGAGGTGCCCGCCTTGTCGGTGGACGAGATGTTCGACGATGCCTTCACCGCCATCACTCGTGACGGCAGCCGCATCGTCGAGGTCTCGATCCGCCTCCAAAAGGCGCTGGCGTCGCTCGCTTCGATGGGCGACGCCGGCATGCGCGACGCGGCGATTCGCCATGCCCGCCGGGCTCTGGCCTGCGCGGAGAAGGGGCTGGACGTCCCCACAGACCTCGCCACGGTTCGTCACCTGGCCGCTTTCGCCGAGCAGACACCCGATCCCTCTGCTGGAACCATTCCGTAGAGCACCCCCTTTCAGACGCACAGAGCGGCAACCCGACGGTTGCGATATGGCGCGCGCGGTGATCGACACAGATCGCCAGCCGCCCCGCACTTCTGCAGACGGACAGACGAGTTGGAATACAGAAACATCGCGCAGACGAAGGCCCACGCGGTCGCGGAGGAACCCTGAAAGGTTCGCGCAAAACGCTCGTGATTGACGAAAGGGCTGCGCCTGGACTTTTCGGCAGTGCCCCAATGCCAAAACGGCCGATGCGCTACTGCTTCTTCATGGCGTTCTTGATGACGCCCACGATCGCCATCAGGACGCCGCCCCCCACGCCGCCGCTGGCGATGCTCCCGACAATACTGCCGATGTCCATCCCGCCGCTGCCGGTGGCGATCCCGAGAAGACCGAGCAACTGACCGCCGATGCCGCCGCCCAGAATGCCGGCGATGGAATTGCCGAGCGTCCCCAGGGAGAACTGCTTCATCAGACCGCCCGCCACATTCCCGCCGACGGCCCCGCTGACCAATTGAATTATCAACGGCAACACGTTTCCCATCGCACTTCCCTTTCAGATGGACTGGATGTGTTTGCGTTCCTTGCAGACCGCCGCCAACAGCGCCGCCCACATGCCGCAGGTTGCCCCCGTTGGCGACTGTCACGATCGCGTTCTTGCATGCTTTGACGGTCCGTATTCGGCGTCAGTCGGCAGCCCGGAACTTCCGGCCCATGCGTGGGACCGATTCTGCGGGCGTCTTCCATCCTGTACTGTGCCATGTTTGAACTCTTCCCGTCTGGAACCAGACACGGCTCTCGCTCGAGTGGTCGGGTGTCTCTCGATCCGAGGTCGCCGTCCGTTCGCTCCACAGAATGGCAGCGGCGAT
>JAAYBA010000162.1 GCA_012719085.1 Planctomycetota bacterium | reverse complement strand
GGCCCAGACCTCCGGCGGTCGGAGCGGTCCGATGGCCGAGGCCGATATACATCGTTCGGACCCGGCTCAGGTCGACGCCGGCGAATTGACTCAACGGGATCGGCCACAATTGCCACTCGACCGCCCGAACGGCCTCCGCGTCCGCATGGCTGACCACCGCAGCGCGGCCGGCGCTGTCTTCCAGCGCCACATACAGCGTCTGCGCCGCATTCGCGGCGCTTCCCTGGACGTACAGTCTCAGACTGTCGGCGCCGCCGACCGTCCAGTCCTGCGGCGAATCGAAGATCCGTTGGGCTTCCGAGTAGAACGGCGAGACACTATTGTCGTATCGGAGGGGCATCGACTGTCGGCCTCCGTGAACGATCGTCCGCTCGGCGAAGGGCGCTTCGCTGTACCCCACGGTCGAGCCGGTGTTGTTGACCCAGCCATCCAGCCACGTATCGAAGATGGCCTGGCCGGCGTCGATGTCGTCGGTGTAGCTCTCGAAGCCATCGATCAACGCATAATCCTGCGTCGTGAAACTCCAGGAGTCGCCGGCCCACAGATCGTCGGCGGTCTCGTCCACCCTCCAGTAGTA
This sequence comes from Planctomycetota bacterium, assembly GCA_012719085.1. Lineage (GTDB taxonomy): Bacteria > Planctomycetota > Phycisphaerae > Sedimentisphaerales > Anaerobacaceae > Anaerobaca. The sequence continues at coordinate 16,360 of JAAYBA010000162.1, read as the reverse complement.
TGCCGTGCCAAAAGCAAGCCCTTCCGGCGCGAAGACCGGTTGGGCGGGACTGCCGATCAACGACAGCTCGTCCGGGTCCGTGCCCAAATAGACCTCGTGGAGAACGGCGTCTCGGCCGGCACGCCAGTGTAGAGCCGAATCGATGCCGACTTCCGATTCCCCATCGGCCGGCTGAGGCTCTCTCGCGTAGGCGGGAATGTGCAGGAAGCGCACCTCGCTCAGGCCGTACTGACCCATCTGGCCCCAGCCGCTATGGATGGTCGGGCGAACGAACCGGGCGGCTACGCCCTCGAAGTCGATCGTCGTATTGGCCGTGTAGCTGGTACCGCAGGCACATGGCCGACAGGATCGGCATGGCTTGCCGAGACGATACTGAATGCCGCCGCACACCTTTGCCCGACATTACCCAATGACCTCCGAAACAGGGCTCGCACACCTCATGGACCCTATGGTACCCAATCGGGCGACATGTTTCAACGCCCCGGGCCACCAATCCGGCCGAGACCTCGGCCCAAGGAGCGTCAGGGTGCGGCCCGATCCCGAGCCATCGATGGCAGCGGCGGATTGATGGATCGGTCCCGGCGTGGTAGGATGCGCGGAGGTGGTTGAATGCGGCCGCCGAGAATCCGGTCTTGGGCAACGGGAGGTGACCATGCGTTCGAATATGAAGCCGCGATGGGTTCTTGCTTGTTCTCTGATCTGCCTGGGCGCGGTGGGCGCCTCGGCAGCGATCGTACCGCTGGGCGAGTTGGACCTGACGAAGATGTCCACCGGGTGGGGCAAGCCGCAGATCAACCGGAGCATCACGGCCCGGACGCTGTCGATCGGCGGGCGTCTATTCGAAACGGGTGTGGCAACACACGCCGAGTCGATTCTGTACATCGCCCTGGACGGCAAGACCGAACGTTTCACCGCCTACGTCGGCGTCGATGACGCCACCGGCCCCCGCGGCTCCGTCCGCTTCCGGGTCTTCGGCGACGGCAAGGCGCTGTTCGACAGCGGCGTGATGACAGGCAACGATCCGGCCAAACACGTCGATGTCTCCCTGATCGGCATCCGGCAGATGATCCTCATGGTCGGCTCCGGCGGTGACGGTGTGGACTACGACCACGCCAACTGGGCCCAGGCCGAGTTCACCGTTGGCGGCGAGAAGCCCGAAGCCGTGGATGTGCCGGAGCCGCCGGCCGAGGAGAAGGTCCTGTTGACGCCCAAGCCGGGTCCGGCCCCGAAGATCAACGGGCCGAAGGTCTACGGCTGTCGGCCTGGGCATCCGTTCCTCTACCGCATCCCCTGCACGGGCACACGACCAATGGCGTTCAAGGCCGCCAATTTGCCCGACACACTGAGCCTGAATGAGAATACAGGGATTATCACCGGCGCCGCACCCGACCGGCGAGGCGAATATGTCGTAACGCTCGAAGCGAAGAACGACCACGGCAGCGACCGGCGCACGTTCGCGATCATCGTCGGCGATACGCTGGCACTGACCCCGCCGATGGGCTGGAACAGTTGGTACATCCACTACTACCACGTGACCGAAGAACATATGCGAAACGCCGCCGACGTCATGGTCAGCTCCGGCATGGCCGATTATGGCTATAGCTATGTCAATATCGACGACTGCTGGATGAAGAAGCGCGGCGATGAGCCCTACCGCGACGCCGATGGCGCCATCCTGCCCAATGCCAAGTTCCCCGACATCAAGGGCATGGTCGACTACATCCACAACAAGGGCCTCAAGGCGGGTCTCTATACAGGACCGGGGCCGTGGACCTGCGCCGGGTACGTCGCCAGCTACGAACACGAGCGCATCGACGCCGAGAAGTTCGCCGAGTGGGGCTTCGACTTCCTCAAGCACGACTGGTGCTCCTACAGCGCGGTCGCCGGCGGGACGGACCTCGAACACATGAAGCGGCCGTATCAACTCATGGGCGAGATCCTCAAGAGCCTCGACCGCGACATCCTCCTGAACCTGTGCCAGTACGGGATGGGCGACGTCTGGACTTGGGGCGGCGAGGTCGGCGGCCACTGCTGGCGCACCACCGGCGACCTGGGCCTCGAACAGGGCGGCCTGCTGCCCGGCTTCTACCACATCGGCCTGAGCAACGCCCGGCACTACGAGTACGCCAAACCGGGCCAGTGGAACGACCCGGACTACATCCTGATCGGCCGCATAGGCAACGCGCATCATCACGATGAGCCACCCAAGCCCACCACGCTGACGCCGAGCGAGCAGTACAGCTACATGTCGATGTGGTGCCTGATGGCCGCCCCGCTGTTCTACTCGGGCGATATGCGCTATCTCGACGAATTCACCCTCAACGTGCTATGCAACGCCGAGGTCATCGACGTCGATCAGGACCCGCTGGGCATCCAGGCCAGGCCGCTGGTGCAGGACGACGAGACCCTGATCCTGGCCAAGCCGATGGCCGACGGTTCGCTGGCGGTGGGCCTGTTCAACCTGGCTGAGTTGTCCCGCGAGATGAGCGTCGATTGGTCGCTGCTGGGTCTGTCGGGCAAGCGCGTCGTGAGAGACCTCTGGCGGCAGAAGGACCTCGGCACGTACGACGGCCGCTTCACAACCGCCGTAACCCGCCACGGCGTGGCCCTGATCCGCCTGATCCCGGCCCCATAGGCAGATGGGCGGCCGACGGACCCCGCTATTTCTTGCAGGGGGCGTCCTCTGCCGATAGAATAGTGGCTGAGGTGATGCAACGCGATCCGACGACATGACGGATGCGCCCTGCCGGGTTCGTCCGCAGACGAGCGTGTGAAGAGACGATAGCCCTGGGTAAGCACTTCCCGAGAACGTGGAGGACCATGTCATGCGGAAGTCGAACGCATTCACGCTGATCGAATTGCTGGTTGTGATCTCCGTCATCGCCGTGCTGCTGGCCATCCTGATGCCGGCCCTGGGCAAGGCCCGCGAGCTGGCTCAAGGCGCCGCCTGCAAGGGCAACCTGAAGAACTACACGCTGGCGGTGGCGATGTACCTCGACGACCACGACCGCAAGTTCCCGGAACCACAGAGGTGTTACTTCAGCCAACTGACGGCCTACCCCGTCGAGGCAGGCATCTCCGAGCACCTGCACCTGCGTTGGTGCAACGGCGACATCGAGCTGAAAAGCAACCCACAGTACGGGGGGATGCTGGCCAGGTACCTCGGCGACGCCAGGGCGTTCATCTGCCCGACGTTCAAGACGTTGGCGGTGCGCCACAGCGACGACCACTACTTCATGGCCAGCGGTGCCAGCATCAGGGACTATGAGCCCTGGTACAACTACACGATGAACGCCTATCTGGGCAGCGCCCGCAGTGACGTCCAGGAGACCCGCGTTCTGAAGGACACGGATGTCAAGCATCCTGCGACGACGTTTTCGTTCACAGAGGAGAGCGCGCGGGTCGATACGGCCTACAACATGTCCGGGCTCAACGACACATTCATGGCCCCCGGCAGCGATACGATGGTCAAGGGTTGGATCAGCCAGACCGGAGGCGACCTGCGTCGGATCGTGCCGGGTCCCGAAGGCGTCGGGCAATTCTGGGATGTGATCGCAGGCTTCCACAATGCGCCGACCGGCGACAAGTTGCGTGGGCGTGGCAACTGCGCATTTCTCGACGGCCACGTCGAAGCTTTCTCCCGCGATGAGACATTCTATTACGCCTATCCGAAGAAATGACGACGCTGGCGCATCAAATCCGAAATCCGAAGCACGAAATGCGAAACAAATTCGAAGGCACCAAACGACAAATACGAAACGGGGTTCGGCGCAGCGTCCGCATTTCGCTCCTTTGAATTTGCGGATTTCGGTCTTGTTTCGGACTTTGCGCCGTCATGGCGTCGCATTGGCTTTGCCGGGCGTAGCGGTGCGGAGGGCGCCGAATTCGTAGCGGCCCGTCGTGCTGAGGTAACGTCCAAGCGTCACACCGAGATCGGATGGACCGAATGTCACTTCGTGCCGGTAATCGGTTGGGGTGTCTGGCGATACAGAACGCAGGTGAAGGGTCCCGCCGTCCTGACTGAGCTGGAACGGGGTGCGGCAGCCGGGGGCATTGGCATTGCCGAAGTGCAGGTACTCGTAGAAAACGACGTAGCCGCCGGCCGCCAGCCGGGTCCCGGCGGGGATCTCGTACTTGGTCGGATCGGCCGCATCGTCGCTGAGGAACCAGCCGCCGATGTCGATCGCCTGCTCCGTCGTGTTGTGCAGCTCGATCCAGTCGGGGGTCCCGGCCGGCGAATGGGCCAGCAGCTCGTTGATGACGACCGTCACGGGACCCGGAGCCGGTTCGGGTTCCGGGGCAGGCGTCGGCACGGGAGCGTCGCCGTCATCGTAGCCGGGAGAGCCACCCACCTCGCCGCTGGCGCGCCAGGCGGACTTCTTGTCCAGCGTCGCTGAATCGGCGGTCGCAGGATCGATCACCGTCAGGGAGTAGCCGCCCCCGTCGGTCTGGTCATACCATCCATCTTTGTATCGAAATCGCAGAATGGTCTGCCCGGCTGCATCCTGCAACTCGATCCGCTCCCCCGCGTTGTCCAGACGGCCTTCGTACTGCCCGAGGATGCGGACATCATCCCCGTAGGTCGTCTCGAAGACGGGGATGTCCTTGACGAGCACCGCATACTCCCACGGGGCCAGCGTGACATCACCGAAGGTCAGATCGATTCCGTTGGTGAACCGGACCAGATGGAGATTGATCGCCTGACTGCCGACGTTGACCAATTCGATGTATTCGGCGTTGGGATCGTCGGGATGGCCCGTGTTCGGCGGATGGTACATGATCTCGCTGATCCGCAGACTCTCGGCCACCGGGCCGACGGCATAGACCGCCTCATTGAGGGCGCTCCAGGCGGCGCCGCTGCGGGCCCTGGCACGAACCCGGGCGCTGGCGTCGAGCCGGACGGGGCCCGAATACTGCACGGCGGTCGGCGAGATGCCGCTCGGCACGTTCCCGCCTCCTTCGGACGAGACCAACTCGACAGAAATCAGGAAGTCCGAACTGGTGGCGCCGGCGTTGAGTCCGTGGATCGCCAGGATGTTGCGGCCGAGGGCAAGCCGGCTGATATGACTCGATATGTCGAACGTCTCGAACTCGACGGCATCAAGATCAGAATGGTTGGCCGTCGCCTCGGAGTTCCATGCGGGCGTGCCCTCGAACATGACGCGCTGGACTTCGACACCATTAAGGTAGGCGATGAAACCGTCGTCGTAGCGCACCTTGAGCGCCAGACCTCCGGCGTACTGCAACCCTTCCGGCGTGATCTCGAACGGAACGCGAATGTAGCAGCTTGAGTTTCTGCCATCCATCGCATCGCCCACGTCGATCCCGATGAACGACTCGTAGCCCGTACTGCGTTCGTAGCCAACGCCACCGGTCCCGGCCAGCCAGTCGGAATCGTCGTAATTCACATCGGTGCGCCACGCACTGCCGATGTCCGCGATCGGAACAAACACCTGTTTGGGCGCCGCCTCGGGCGCCAGCACCAGCTCTCTCCCCGTGCTGCCGGTCGAACCGGGCGTGCGCGGATCGCTGCCGTCGAGGGTGTACCAGACCGTCGGCGCAGTGGACGGCATCGTCAGCCATGCGGCCGCCGCGACGTGGCCGCCGTGCTGGTAGAGACCGTTGACATGGAAGACCGGGGCCTCGACACTGGGGTACAGCCCCAGCGACTTGAACTGCGACAGGGCGACACTGTTGCGGCGGGGAAAGTAGTCTTCCAGAAGCCGCTGCCGCTCGGTGATCCAGAAGTCGTTTCGCGTGTACAGGTGATAGGGCCCGGAACTCCAGGAGTGCATGTCACGGCGATAGCTGCCCCACCGGGCCGATTCGGCGACGACCGCCACGTCGATCTCGTCGGCACGCTTCGTCCATCGCTCGATGTTGCGCTCGGCCGTCAGGGCGCCGTCGTTGAACAGGTGCTTGTGGACACGGTCGCCGAAGCGGATGCGGAACTCCTCGATTTCGGACAGCGACCGATACATGCCGGTCGGATCCGACGACGGGCCCGTGCCGGTCTGGTTGCGATTGACGAGAATCTGCTCGGCGTCCCAGCTATAAAATCGCCACGGCTTGCCGTCAGGTCCACCTCCCGCGGCCCGCCAGTTTCCATCGGTCTTGAGATCATGGTTGCCGGCGAACAGATTCAGGAGCGTGAAATCAATGAAGTTGTCGATATCGATGACCTCACAGATCCGGCCCCAGTCCTTTCCGGCGGCGAGACTCCTGGCCTGCTGCCAGGCCTGGGCGGTGCCGTCGGTGGCCCGGCCCCCGTTGATCGCGTCGATGCGGTCGGGCTCTCCGCCGTTGTAGGCGGCGTAATGCGAGGCGACCGGCCGCTCCTGGATGAGATAAAGGCCCCAGTAGATCCCGTTGAGATAGAGATGAACGTAGAAGCCCCGGCCCGCGTCGGCCTGCCCCATCTCGAGCAGCGAATCCCGCATCCACTGATCGCGAACGAACTGCGCCCGTTGCCGCTGGCCCGCGTCCCAGTGAGTCCAGGAGTTGTTGAAGAACCCGCGCAGTTGCAGCGAATCGAACGCCTCCACCGGGCAGCCGTCAAACAAAGACATGCGCAGCTTCGACACACCGTACATCCCGCGGAAGCGAAGACTGAAGCTGTGCTTGGGGCACTTCTGCGGATTGCGGCTCTCGCCCCCCTGGATGCGCAAGCCACAGTCGATCTGGAATCCTTCGATCCCGTCGAAGCTGAACAGCTCGGCCGAGACCGGTCGTTCCCAGTCCTGGCCGCCCGTACTGCCGTGGCCGGTGTAGATGTAGATCCCGCCGGTCTCCGCGTCCCTGGTCTTGTCGAAGAGATGGTCCTTGTTGGTCGCGATCGACAGAGTCGGGATCGCCAGCAGCGCATCGTCCATCACCGCGGCATAGGCAGGACTGCCGGTGACATCGGGGTCCATTTCGTAGTCGGCCGGGTAGGAGCCGTACCACGTGCTCGGATAGCCTCGGACGAGCACCTCGGACTGGGATCGGGTCGCCACCTCGTCCGGGAAGAGGTACGTGTGTGTCATGGAGTTGCCCGGCAACCACCCCGGCTTGATCGCCTGGGCCCGAAGGCACGTGGTCCTGGAGATCAGGATCGGGCCGCTGTACACGCTGCCGGCCGGGACCTGGCGAGATCGCGAGTAGGGCTCGCTGCCGTCAAGAGTGTAGTAGATCGTCGCGTCGGGCGTCTCGCAGCCGAGCGTCACCTGGAACGGCACATCGTAGAATCCCCGGGGGTGACTGAACTGCGTGTCGGCCACAACGCCCTCGTAGAGGCCGCTGTTGGAAGCGCCGGGCGTCGGGGCCAGCAGATAGCCGAACGGCCCCGTGCCGTCGGGCGAACGCCCGCACGAAACATCGACCCTCTGCGGTCCGAACGCGACGCTGTCGATCGGCGTGGCGCCATCGGGCGCGAACAGCGCGATGGCCTCGCCGTCCGAGTCCAGTGCAAAGGACGCGTGCAGTCCCGCATCGCTCGTGTGGCCGTCGAGCCAGATGAGCAGATAACCGCCGGGCCCAACACTCGTCAGTTGGGAGGCGCCGCCCGGAATCTGCCACTTCGTCGGATCGGCCGGATCGTCCGTCAGATACATCCGAGCCAAGTCGATCGGGGTGTCGCTGTAGTTGTGGATCTCCACCCAGTCATCGTAGTGGCCCTGCGGATCGGTCTTCGTGCTGCTGTTGGCCGCCATCAGTTCGTTGATGGCCAGAGGGATACCTGCTCCCCCGGCCACCGGCGCAATCGAAGCAAACCAGAAGCACAGGCACAGATAGATCAGCGGGGAAATGCCCATCGAATGGGATCGGCGCATCATATTCATTCCTCACTCCCAACAGTCCAGCAGCGGGCGTGCAGGTGCAGTGGCTCTCTAACGACCAGGACCATCACCGATCCCGATGTCCATCTGGACTCCGCCCGCCGCAAAGGCGCAACACACAGGGTTGCCACTCTATTCTAACATGTGCGGGCCGAAATTCAATGCTCTTCCGGCCCTCGGCGGCTTCGGACGGGTGTGGCCGCTTGCCGGCAGCCGCCTGAAATGCTACGATTCACGGTCGGATCATCGTATTGAGAGTAGCCCGGAGTGCAGCGTTATGGCGGTCTTTCGCGCACCAGAGAACCCGATCCTGACTCCGAAAGACGTCGTCCCGTCGTACGACGGCTTCGAGGTCATCGGCGTCTTTAACGCCGCTGCCGTCCGTTGTCGCGACGAGGTGCTCCTGCTGATGCGGGTGGCCGAACGCCCCATGCAGACCGATCCGAACGCGGTTGTGGCAGCGTTCTGGGACCCGGCCCAAAGCAGGATCGTCACCGAGACATTTGCACGGTCCGATCCGGACAATGACTTCTCCGACCCCCGCCTGATCGTCCGTCGGAACCGGACGTATCTGACGTCCATCTCCCACCTGCGGCTGGCCCGCAGCGCCGACGGCATCCACTTCACCGTCGACAACCGCCCTGCCCTCGCCCCGGCAGATCCCTGCGAGAGCTTCGGCATTGAAGACCCACGGATCACGCAGATCGGCCCGACGTATACCATCAGCTACGTCGCCGTCTCGCCGCTGGGCGTAACCACGGCGATGGCGTCCACCCGCGACTTCGTCGCATTCGAACGTCACGGTGTCATCTTCGGCCCCGAGAACAAAGACGTCGTACTCTTCCCCGGGCCGATCGACGGCCGCCATTACGCCCTGCACCGCCCCCACTCGCCGCTGTGCCACAGAAACGACATGTGGATCGCCGAATCGCCCGACCTGCTGTGCTGGGGCCGACATCGACACCTGATGGGCACGCGCGAGGGGTTCTGGGACGAGACCCGTATCGGCGCCGGCGCCCCGCCGGTTCGCACCGACGCGGGCTGGCTGGAAATCTATCACGCCGCCGACCGCCACAATCGCTACTGCCTCGGGGCCGTGCTGCTCGACGCCCGCACGCCCTGGAAAGTGCTGGCCCGTTCGGCCGAGCCCCTCTTCGAACCGCAAGCCGAATATGAACGCACCGGCTTCTTCGGCGGGGTGGTCTTCACATGCGGCCTGCTGTGCGAACACCAGACACTGAAGATCTACTACGGCGCCGCCGACACCACGATCGCCTATGCAGAACTCCCGCTCGACGACGTTCTCACCATTCTGTCATCCTGAAGCGTCCTCGACCGCACCGTGACGAAAAGGGCAGATACCCGTTCTTTTTCGTGTCGCCTTCTGGTACACTGTGGACCGAGGTCGTGACCTGTAAAACCCTTTTGCAGATGGAGGACCAGTGATGATCGTACCCTGGTGCGTGGATGTCCCCCAAGAGCGGTGGCCCGTTGTCAACTGGTTGATCGTTGTCGCTGCGATCGTGGTCTTCGTTCTCCAGAGCGCCGAATTCACACAGGCCGCGTCGGAGCCGATGCCCGCGACAGATAGCAGCACCGTCCCGGGCATCACAGGCGCCTTGATGCTGAATGGTTGGAACTTCACAGGTCTTTTCGGGCATATCTGGATTCACGGTGACCTGATGCATCTGCTCGGCAATATGTGGTTCCTCTGGATCTTCGGCAACGCCGTCTGCGCCAAGGTCGGCAATCTCCGCTATCTGGTTCTATACGTCCTCCTGGGGACCACGGCCGGTGTCACCCATCTGTTGTTCGATTCGCGCCCGGCCCTCGGCGCCAGCGGCGCCATCAACGGAGTCGTCGGCATGTATCTGGTGCTGTTCTACGAGAACCGCATCACCTGCTATTGGACGCCAATCCTGATCTACTGGCGCCAGTTCACCGTCGGCAGCTTCTGGATGATCGGCTTCTGGTTGTTCTGGGACATCGTCGGCGCCACAAGGGCCGACTCGTCGGTAGCGTACTTCGCGCATCTGGGCGGCTTCGGAGCCGGTTTCGCCGCGGCCCTGTACATGTGCAGGAATGGCTGGATCGTCATGGAACGCTACGAGAAGTCACTGTGGCAATGGTGGCAGCAGCGGAAGGCCGGACGCTCTCGAATGTCACCGGGCTCCGTCGCACCATCCCTGCACGATGACACGCGTCAAGAGCGATCGCGACATGAGCCGACGGCGCCGCCCCAAACCGCCGGACCGACTCCCGTCGGTCGCGACAGCGCGAGGTGTCCGGCATGTCCCTCGACCGCACACGCCACGTCCAGCGAGGGCGCGATTCGCTTCACCTGCACCTGCGGAAAGAGCATCCGCGTCCCTGCGCGATTCGCCGGCCGTCACGGCAAATGCCCAGGATGCGGCGCGCGCGTGAGAGTCCCACGCCCGTCCTGACCAAACACGGGTCGTGGCAGGCGCAGGCGGGCGAACATCCCATAAGAACGACGCTGGCAGAGGTGAGGATCGAGAGGAAAGCGGACCGCAAGAAAGGTTCTCTATTCCCCCCAAGCCCCCCGCATCACAATAAGGATTTTCCGCAATAGAAATACTTGCACGGAGTCCTATATTCCATGTATATTCCGGTTGGATGGGGTGGTGACAGTCACGAGTTTGTGTCGTTCTGCATCGGACGTTGTGGGAACAGGTCCGAAAAGGAATCCGGAGGCAGTGGCGATGAACGAATGCCGTTCGGGACGGCGTTTGTCCGGGCGGGAAGAAAATGTCTCGTTGCGGGTGGGAGAAACCCCACGAAAGGAGGTGTCAGTCAGTCCCATAAATGCGAGGTACGCCAACGGTTTCCAAGTAGTCACACGGAGTGTAAGGAGACACAAAAGATGAGACGGTTACCAGCAATACTGTCGGCTGTGGCGATGCTCGCCATGGTCGGCACCGCAAGCGGTGCGCTGACGCTTGCGAGTGTTACCAGCGAATGGAGCGATCCCGTACTTCAGACCGGGGCCGTTGCCCCGACCACGGGGTCATCCGACGGACAAGAGCGGATCTACTGGGGGTGGACGATGTTCCCCGCCAGTCAGTCCTATCTGGGCTTCACAGGAGCGGACACGCCCGCTGATATCCCACTCGACCAACCCTTTGCCTTGGGCACGCTTTGGCATGGCAACACCCCCATCGGCCAGAATACCGGCATCACCGGGGTCAATCTGGATCTGACGCTCGACTTTGGTGCCGGAGCGGTTCCGATGTCGGTTCCGATGGACATCTACGAGACGGTCGGCCAGGGTGGTGGTGGTCCGGATACAATCACGCTGCCGACCTCCTTCGATCCGATCGCGTTTCAGGTCGGGGAAACGGAGTACGAACTGTGCCTGCTGGGTTTCGCTGACAGCGCCGATGGCCCCATGGTCTCGTCGCTGGTCACACCCGAATGCGGAGTTACGAGCACCACGCTGTGGGCGAAGGTTTCCGCCACCGGCGGCGGAACGCCGGTGATTCCGGCCCCGGGCGCCCTGCTGCTGTCGGCCATCGGTGCGAGCACAGTCGGTTGGCTGCGCCGGCGTAGAGCGATTTAGGACCAATCCGCAGGATCGGTATGGCATAAAAGCCCCTCCCGGTGGATGGAGCCGCCGGGAGGGGCCTTGAGTGCCACCAACAGCATGCGTGGACTTGACGCCAATGTTCCGGCTTACTGCTGTGGGGGAAGTTCTACGGTGATTTCACTTCCCGATGCCTCTGCACGCACCGCGGGTTCATAGTAGGAGTATGCCTGGCTGTCGGGGATGGTGGCGCGCACCGGGAAGCGGGCCTTGACCTGAAAACGCAGTGTGCGCTGCTCACCCCGTTCCAGGCCGTCAAGGTAGAAGATCACCTTGCGTCCAGCCACCTCATACCGCGTGATGAGCCCTTCGGCAAGCACGGCATCGAGAGACTCGCCGACCGTGGCGAATCCGGTGGGCACGCCAACGTCCACGATCATCATGCCCGTGGAATCCCTCAGACCGATGTAGCGGACCGTCGCGGTGACGTTGACGAGGTCATCGACCTCGACGTGTGTGGCGTCATAGACTACGTCCAGCGTCATGTCCTTCTCGACCGAATCGTCCTGCAGCAGGACATTGAATTGCCGCACCAGTTGGAACCGGACCTGTCCCGATCCGACGGCGGAGATTTCTACGCCCGACTCCAGTGGGAGCTCGGCCGTTTGAAGCACGTCGAAATTCGCGCTGTTAACGTCGAACTGCGCCAGCGTGTCCCCGCCGACGCCCCTGGCCGTCACCGTCAGGTCCACGCTGCGGCCCTGATGGCGAGCCGCCATCATCAGGGCCTTGAGCCCTACGACGGTGTCCTGCGTGCTGCCGTAGCCACCGAGGCTGTTGCGCTGGAGCGACAGCCACTGAATCGCCGAATTCGCCTGGGCCCATTCCTTCTCGATCATGGCCAGCGCCGCGTATCCGGTCGTCTCGACGGGATGAGGCCGCCAGTACAGACCGTCCGGGTCGCTGACCCCCATCGCCAGCAACCGGTCCAGCGCGAGGTCCGCCGCAGGATCGCCCACGCGAGCCAGGGCCAAAGCCGCAATCGCCAGGGCATAGGCATCGTCCTGAACCGACGAGAGATTGTCGCGCAAATACTGCGTGGCCGTTCCGAGCACGTGCGGCTCGGCCATGCCATAGTCGGCCATCGCAATCGTCACGAACGCGGTCAGTGCATACGTGCCCTGCACGCCGCCGATCATCTCCGTATGACAGACGAATCCCACCGGCTCCCACGAGCCGTCGGATGATTGGTGTGCGACGATCCATGCGGCCGCATCCGACAGGATCGTCTCGTCAATCGTGGTCACTTCGCGGGCCGCGCTGAGCGTACCGAGCACAAAGGCCGTCAGCCACAGGCTGCCCTCGGCATCGCTCTCGCCGAAGGCCGAGAACGCGCCGTCCTGGTGGCGAAACGTCAATTGCCGCTGGTAGCCGACGGTGATGAAATGTTCGGCCTTGGCCCGCACCTCGGGAGTGAGCTGGCCCGTCGCATTGAGATAACGCAAGACCTCGACGTTGGGCGCGAAGAGGATCATGTTCTGCTCGCCACAGCCATAGGGCATGCCGAGCAGGTCGTCCACTCCGTTGATGCTCTGCGCGACCAGGCTGGGCGTAACGCTCAGCAAGAGCTTCTGCGAGTCGGGCACGGCATACGGCGGCATGTCCGCTTCGAGCGAAACCGTCTCGCCCGCCCGGATCAAACCGTTGGCGACCATCTCTCGCCGGGTGCCTTGAGGCTCGACGAGGACTTCCTTGCGCACGGCGTCAGCCCGGAGAACCGAACGCAGACGGACCTCCAGCGGATGACGCCCGAGCCGGGTCGGTTGGATGAGAAACGAGACCGAAGAGACGGAATTCGCGTTGACCTGGACCTGTTGTTCGCTGATGTCGAGCAGTTCGAACCAGTCGGCGTCGATCATCTCCACGTGGACCACCTGAGGCACATCGAGATAGTTGTAGACCTGAATGCGGACGGGAAACTGCTCGCCCCGCGTCACCGCATACGGCAGGTCCGGCTCGCCAAAGAACTCCTGGAACACGCGGAGCGACGACTCGGCGATCCCGAGTCCCTCCTCGGAGGTCGAGACGGCATGAAGACGCCATGTGGTAATGCTGTCCGGTGCCGTCAGATCCAGCACAGCGATCCCATTCGGCTCGGTGAGCAGGTCGGGCATCCACACCCACGTTTCGGGGAAGAACTGGCGGACCCGGTCGACTTCGGCCAAGCCGGAATCCTTGTCGTTGGATTCGGCCTCGGCCCCGTCGGCACGCCGTACGTTTGGTGCAAACTGCCACCATAGTCCATCGATTCGCTCGCCTTCCGGAACCTGAAGCCCGCTTGTCGTCACCACGGCAAGCCCGGCGTCGTCGAACACATTGCGGGCGCCGTAGCTGTAGGGCTGATTGTGCGTCTCCGCCTGCGGCTCCATGAAACGCTGCTCCAGCTCGCGGAACACCTCATGCATGTTGAGCCGGCCCTCGTTCAGCGCGTAGACCGACTCATCGACAATGGCCAGACCGATCATCGACTGGACATCCGAACGGACTGAGACGCAAACCGGCTCGCCCGGCCCGACCTCTTCGTCGCTGACTGCGAGCGATAGGCTGGCCGCGTGGTCCATCACCACATCGAATTCGATCGTGTCGGCCGAGATCTCGTTGTTCGGATTGATCACATAGGCCACCACCCTGGCGGCGGGAACCATCTGCTGGGTCGCCTGGAATCGAATCGACGATCCGGTCACCGCATCCGACCAGACGGTGCGTCCGTTGGCGAAAATGTCATAGTAGATGGTCGCCTGGTGCGTCCGAAAAACGTCGATGACCACGGTTTCCGCCACGCCGACCACTTCTCCGGACGGCCGGCTCAGATGCACGAAACTGTCGCTCGGCGAGTACGTGGAATAGACGTAGAGTTCCGCTTGCCCGCTTTCACTGTCGCCTCGAACGCTGCTGCTGAGCCAGGCCCAGGAGGCCTTCTCCGGTGCGGTCAGGCTGACCAGAGTCGAGCCCTCGAACGCCAGCGTGTGGCCCTCCTTGGAGAGCGGGTCGCCTGATTCGGAATAATACTCGCAGGTCAACTGCCCTGCCACCGAGACGGGCACACCATCCGGCGTCTCGGCCACCAGCAGGACGGTATACGGCTGGCCCGGTGTAAACGACCGAGATGAAGCGATGAGCCGGTGCTCGATCCCCGACGAGACGATCTTCAGCAGCCTGGTCGTCTTCTCCTGGTGGCCCGATGTGTCCGTAACGGTGATGTCGAGTTGCACGCTGCCCGAGCCGCCGGCCCCGGAGGTGCCGCTGACGTACTTGACCTCGGGCAACGAGAACTGAGCCTGACCCTCGGCCAGAGGCGCCGTGTGGCGGGCGTATTCCTCCCAAACGCCGACGTATCGACTGGCGCTGATCTCGACCGTGCCGTCGACCGGCTTGCCGAAGAAGTACGTGGCAATGACGGTGCCGGGAATCACCTCGTCGGTGCGGAAGTAGTCGCGCGGCGTGTCGAGCTTGACCTCGAATCGCGGAAGCACGTATTGCTCGACCCGCAGGTCGATGGTCCCCCGGCCGCTGCCGGACTCAGCGGTGATCTTCCACGTGCCATAGTTCAGCTCGCTGGCCAGATCGAGATGGAACGGCGCGACGCCAAAGGCGTTGGTCGTCAGCTCCTTGCGGAAGATCTTGACGCCCTTGCCGTCGGTGATCTGCACGGTCACATCGGATGCGGTCGGTCGAAGCTCGTTTGTCAGCACCAGGACACGGCCCTGGATCGTCTGGCCCGGCTTGTAAATCGGCTTGTCCGTCTCGATCAGCACGACCGGCATCCGACGAATCTGGACCTGGCTGGTCAGAAGGCCCTCGGCGCCGTCGACGCGAACCTCCAGGCCGTAGGCCCCTGGGGACACGTCGGGCGTCTGAAATCGGGCGATGAACCGCCCCGCCTCGTCGGTGGTTCCAACAGCAAGGTCCACGACCCCCTCGGGCGTCTTGAGCCCCACGGCCACGGCCCGCCCCGCCGCTGATTCACGATCGGTAACCGCTGTAATCGTGGCGGACGCCGAGGCCCCCGAATACAGCGTCTTCGGGACGACCATCATGACCTCGACGGCTCCGGCCCGGACCATGCCAGCCAGGAGCACTAGCAGCAGAAGCCCTGTGAATCTCGTTTTGCATGCCATCGTACCGCTCCTTGATTGGAATAAGTGAATGGATGATAACCGTAAATTCAGCACCAGCCTTCTCTTCGACCGGACAGAGGGCGCAGCTTTGACACAAAGCAATCAGGTTTTCGCGTGGTGTCGGCGGTTCTCCGATATCCCTCGAGCCAATGCAGACGATTTCGGCCAGGTCTCCGGAGGGGCCGGCAATATGATATGCGACAATAGGATGATAGCGACGGAACCGGATATGAAAGCCATTTCCGGCCGACCTCCGAACCTCCATCTATTACGCCCATTTTATCGGAATGTGCGTGGCAATGCAAGCTCTTTTGCTTCGGCGCCGCCACCGACCGCGCGGAGAAGGGCAGGGCCCCTTCCCACTGGCAAGGGGCCGCGACATTCGTCCATCAGTCCGTCGGCGGGGTCGGCTCGACCTTCAGAACACCCAGGTATGTGAAGTGATTGGAGTTGACGTTATTGGCGGTCGGCGCCAGATCGATCGTGATCTGCCCGTCCGCGTCCGGCTCGATCCCGGTCACCATCACGAAGGCGTTCTCATTGCCCGAGGGGTCCAGGGCCGCAAAGCCAACACCGGCACCCGTGACCGTGTAGCCGGTCTCCCGGTTGTCGCGGACGCCCATCCGCGAAGCATAAAACGTGAAATCGTACGTCAGCAGCGGGTCCAGTCCGATCAGTTTAAAGCTCGGGAACACATCGGCCAGGCCGCTGAACGTCTCGGTGTTGCCGAACAGCGAGTCGCGCGTCGCGTTCGTCGGAAAGACCGTCGAAGCGAGCGTGCCGTTGGTATTGGCGCCGTTGAACCGCCGGACCATAACCAG